>JAJEAZ010000159.1 GCA_022824105.1 Alphaproteobacteria bacterium | reverse complement strand
CATGATGTGCATGGTGCTGGGCCACAGCCACCCGGAGCTGACCGAGGCGATCCGCGAGCAGGCGGACAAGCTGGTCCACACCTCCTCCTGGTATTCCAACCCCTGGCTGATCGAGTTTGCGGAGCTGATCGCAAGCACGCTTCCGGGCGGCCTCAAGGTGGTGAATTTCGCCGTCACCGGCTCCGAGGCCAACGAGATCGCCATGCGCATGGCGCTCGGCGTCACCGGGCGCTACGACATCGTGTCCGTCATCCGGGGCCTGCACGGCGGCAGCCTGGCGGCCGAGGCGGTCACCAGCGTCGGCGGCGGGCGCAAGGCGCATCTGGGCCCGCTGATGATGCCCTCGCACCGCAACGCCATCTACGCCCCGCTCTGCTACCGCTGCCCGGTCAACCTCGAATATCCCGGTTGCAATGTCGCCTGCCTGGACCACAGCGAGGAGCTGATGGAGCACGTCACCAGCCGCAATCTCGCGCTCATCATGGCCGAGACGATCCCGGTGGCGGGCGGCATGGTGGTGCCGCCGCCCGAATGGCTGCCGCGCCTGCGCCAGCTTGCCGACCGCTGGGGGGCGCTGCTGATGCTGGACGAAGCGCAGCTTGCGCCCGCCAAGACCGGGAGCATCTGGGCGTTCGAGCAATATGACGTGATGCCGGACATCGTCTCCTTCGGGAAGGGCATGACCGCCGGCATGGGCATCGCCGGCACGGTGACGACACGGGAGATCGCCGAGGAGGCGCGCGGCAAGGCCGGCCTGCCCTGGGGCGGCACCTATTCCGGCGACCCGCTGCCGGCCGCCGTCGGGCTGAAGCAGCTCCAGATCGTGCTGCGCGACGGGCTGGCGGCGCAGGCCGTCGAAAAGGGCGCCCGGCTGCGCGCCGGCCTGGAGGCGATCGCCGCGAAATACGACGTCGTCGGCCAGGTCCGCGGCACCGGCCTCTACTACATGCTCGACATCGTCGAGACGCCGGAAAGCAAGCGGCCGGACCCGGCGATGGCCGAGCGCATCCGCTACAACGCCCTGCTCGAAGGGCTGGTGCTGATCGCGGTCAAGAACTTCATCCGCGTCTGCCCGGCGCTCGTGATTACCGAGGCGGAGATCGACGAGACCCTGCACCGCCTGGAGACCGCCGTGCAGCGCTCTGTGGAAGGCTTCCCGAGGGACCTCGACTACGCGACCTCGAGCTCGCTCGCCGCGCGCCCGCAGGCCGCCGCCGCGACCTGACCGTCGGCCGCCCCGCTCATCGCGCCCGGCGCTCCTTCCGCACCGTCTCATAGGCGGCGTTGATGGCGGCGAGGCGGTCGTTGGCAAGCTCCATGAACTCCTCCGGCAGGCCCTTCGAGACCAGCCGGTCGGGGTGGTAGGTGAGCACCAGCTTGCGGTGCGCCGCGCGCAGTTCGTCGTCGGAGGCGCCCGGCGCCACGCCGAGCACGGCATAGGCGTCCGCCGCGCCCTCGCGCCCGTTCCTCGCGCGGCCTCTGCCGGACCGCGACCCGGCGCCGGGGGCATGGCGGGCGCGGAGCGAGGCCATCTCGTAGTCGCCGAGGCCGAAGACCGCCCCGATGCGCGCGATCATGCCCTCTTCCGCCGGATGCAGCTCCCCGTCCGCCGCGGCGATGGCATAAAGCGCGTCCACCACCTCGGCCAGCAGTTCGGGCTTGGCGGCGAGCGCGCCGCGCACCTGCTCGGCATAGGCCTCGAAGCCGTCCGCGCTTCGCCGGGCCTCGTTGTAGAGTTGGGAGATTCGCTCTCGCTCGTCCGCGTCGAACGGGAATATCCGCTGGAAGGTGCGGATCTCGTCGCGCGTGACCGTGCCGTCCGCCTTGGCGACCTTGGCGGACAGCGCAATGACGCCGAGCGCGAACACAACCCCGGCGTCGGCCTCGAGGGCCTCGTTGCCGCCTGTCGCCGCACGGCTCCGGCTGCGGTCGATGAGGCCGTGGCCGGCGACCGCGCCGAGCAGCGCCCCCAGCGGCCCGCCGACCGCAAAGCCCAGCACCCCGCCCAGGATCTTGCCGATGATCGCCATATACCGTCCCTGCCCGCCGCGGGTCGCGCCAGACTATCGCTTCGGCGCGGGGGAGGACAGGCTGCGCGCAGGCCCGTCTTGGAAAGTGCGGGGCAATCGGCTTCAATCGCCGCGCGCCCGCTCCGGGCTGAGAGACGCCGCGCCATGCAGCCGCAGAACCTGTTGTTCATCATGTCGGACGAGCATTCCGCCAATGCCATGGGGGTTGCGGGCCACCCCATCGTGAAGACGCCGAACCTGGACGCGCTGGCGGCGCGCGGCACGCTCTTTTCCAGCGCCTACACGCCCTCGCCGATCTGCGTGCCGGCCAGGGCCGCCTTCGCCACCGGGCGCCATGTCCACGAGATCGGCGCCTGGGACAATGGCCACCCCTATGACGGCAGCGTGCCCGGCTGGGGCCATGCGCTGCAGGCGGCGGGCCGCCCGGTTCTGTCCATCGGCAAGCTGCATTACCGCGACGAGGCGGACCCGACCGGCTTCGACACCCAGATCCGCCCGCTGCATGTGGTGGACGGCAAGGGCGACGTGTATGGCGCGATCAAGGACCCGATGCCGGTCCGCTTCGGCGGCGCGAAGTTCTCGCGCGAGATCGGCCCCGGCGAGAGCGGCTACACACGCTACGACCGGGCGATCGCGGACGAGGCGGTGCGCTGGCTGGGGGAGGAGGCCCCGGCGGCCGAGGCCCCGTGGGTGCTGTTCGTCTCCTTCGTCTGCCCGCATTTCCCGCTGATCGCGCCGGAGCCCTTCTTCGCCCTCTACGACCCGGCGGACATGGCCCTGCCGAGAGACTACCGCCTTCGCCCGCGCCATCCCTGGATCGAGGCCTATGCCGAGGCGCAGCCCTATGACAGCTTCTTCAACGACGAGGCGCGCCGGGTCGCCATCGCCTCCTATTACGGCCTCTGCTCCTTCCTCGACGACAATATCGGCCGCGTGCTGGCCGCTCTTGAGGAGGCCGGGCTCGCCGGCGCGACGCGCGTCATCTACACCAGCGACCACGGTGAGAATCTCGGCGTGCGCGGGCTCTGGGGCAAATCCAACATGTATGAGGAGGCGGTCCGCGTGCCGCTGATCGCCGCCGGGCCGGGCGTGCCGGAAGGGCGGGTCTGCGGCACGCCGGCCTCGCTGCTGGACTGCCACCCGGCGATCCTCGAATGCGCGGGCCTGGAGGCCGACCCCGCGCTTCCCGGCCGCTCGCTCTGGACGCTCGGCGACGAGCCGGCGCGCGCCGTGTTCAGCGAATACCACGCGGCCGGGGCCGCCTCCGGCTGCTTCATGTTGCGGCAGGGCCGGTGGAAGCTCATCCGCTATACCGGCTTCGAGCCGGAGCTGTTCGATCTGGAGGCCGACCCGGAGGAGCGCCGGAACCTCGCTCCGAGCGAGCCGGAGACGGTCGCGCGGCTCACGGCGGCGATGCGCGAGGTCTGCGACCCGGACGAGGTCCACCGACGGGCGCGGGCGAGCCAGAATGCGCTGGTCGAGGCCCATGGGGGCCGCATGGCCGTGATGCGCGCCGGCGCCTTCTCCGGCACCCCCGCCCCCGGCGACAAGCCCGTCTTCACGGCCTGAGCGGCTGGCCCGCCGCTTGCTCCGGAGCGTTGCGGTTCCTATAGTCGGGGCCATGACCGGGGCCATCGCCTTCGACACCCACCGCTTCGTCAAGCGCCTGACGGACAGCGGCTTCACCGAGAAGCAGGCCGAGACCCTGGCCGAAGAGCATGTCGCCCTGCTCAACACGAACCTGGCGACCAAGGCCGACATCGCAGCGGCGCAGACCGACCTCGCGGCAGTCGAGGCCGGGCTCAAGGTGGACATCGAGGCGGTCAGGGCGGACGTCGCAAAGGCCGAGGCCGGGTTCAAGACGGAGATCGCGAAGGTCGAGGCCGGTCTCAAGGCGGACATCGAGGCGGTCAGGGCGGACGTCGCAAAGGTCGAGGCCGGTCTCAAGGCCGAGGTCGCGAAGGTCGAGGCCGGTCTCAAGGCGGAGATCGTGAAGGTCGAGGGCGGCGTGGAGACGCTTCGGCTGGAGATCGAGGCCCGGATCGCGAAGGCCGAGACCGAACTCAAAGTCGAGATCGCGACGGTCAAGGCCGACCTGCTGAAATGGATGTTCGGCGCGATGATCGCCCAGGGCGGGCTGATCGTCGCCCTTGTCAAGCTGCTGTAGCCCGTCCTTGCCGCGCCGGCCCCTTTTCCGATGCTGCCGGCGGCCCGTCGCGAGGCCGCCGGCGAACGGTCCGACCGGCGTGGACAGGCCATGATCGTCATCGACTCGATAACCCATGTCGAACCCGCCCATCGCGGCCGCGTGGTGCTGGCAGGCAGCCATGGCGGGGCCTATTGCGCCGGCGTGGCGGCGAAGGCGAGCCTGCGCGCCGTGATGCTGAACGACGCCGGCTTCGGCCTCGACCGGGCAGGCGTCGGCGCGCTGGCCCTGCTGGACGGCATCGGCATGGCGGCCGCAGCCATCGACCATATGAGCGCGCGCATCGGCGACGGCGCCGACATGGCCCGGCGGGGCGTGCTCTCCGCCGTCAACGAAGCCGCCGCCCGCGCCGGCTGCCGCATCGGCATGGGCGCGGCGGAAGCCGGCGCCCTGCTTGCCGAAGCGCCGGAACCCTCAGGCGCCCTGCCGCCGCTGGAAGAGGCCCGCGTGAAACTCGCGCCGGGCGTGGTCGGCCTCGACTCGCTCTCGCTGCTGCAAGCGTCCGACGGCGACAAGGTGGTCGTTTCCGGCAGCCACGGCGCGCTGCTGCCCGCCAATCCGGGCTATGTCATCCACCATGTCGTGCGCGCCGTCGTCTGCCATGACGCTGGCATGGGCTGCGAGAAGGCGGGCATAAGCCGGCTGGAGCCCTGCGCCGGCATGGGCGTGCCGGCCGCGGCCGTCGAAGGCGCGACCGCGCGCATCGGCGACGCCCGCTCGCTCTGGAACACCGGGCGGCTTTCCGCCGCCAACAGCCTGGCCCGCGCCGCGGGCGCCTTGCCCGGCATGACCCTCCCCGAATTCGCGGAGCTCTTCGCATGACCGACCGGCGCAACGACCCGACGCGGCGGATGAATGGCGGCCGCGCCGTCGCCGAAATGCTGAACGCCTATGGCGGCGCGCCGGTCTGGGGCATGGCGGGCTTCCAGCTGCTGCCCTTCTATGACGGCGTGCGCGCGCTCGGCATGACCCACACGCTCATAAACGACGAGCGCTGCGGGGCCTTCGCCGCGGACGCCTGGGCGCGCGTGACCGGGCGGCCGGGCGTGGTCGACGCGACGCTTGGGCCGGGCGCCACCAACCTGCTGACCGCGCTGGTGGAATCGCTGAATGCCGGCGTGCCGATGATCGCCGTGGTGGGCGACGCCAACCGGGCCCATGCCTGGAAGAATATGACCCAGGAGACCCGCCAGATCGAGATGCTGGCGCCGGCGGTGAAGGAGGTGATACGGGTCGAGGTCGGCGAGCGCATTCCGGAGCATGTGCGCCGCGCCTTCGCGGTCGCGACCGGCGGGCGGCCCGGCCCCGTCATCCTCGACGTGCCGGAGGACATCGCGCATGGCGAGTTCGATTTCAGCGAGGAAGCGCTTTATGTCGAGGAGGCATGCAAGCGCATTCCCTCGCTCCGCGCCCGCCCGGATGCGGCGGCGGTGGAGCGGGCGGCGGCCGTCCTCGACCGCGCCGAACGCCCGCTGCTGCTCGCCGGCGGCGGCATCCACCTTTCCGAAGCCTGGGAGGCGCTGCGGCGCTTCGCCGAGACGCATGGCGTGCCGGTCGCGCACACCATGTCCGGCAAGGGCGCCATCGCCTGCACGCACCCGCTGTCCATCGGCCTGTTCGGGCGCTACGACCGCATCGCCAACGGGCTGATCGAGGAGGCCGACGCGCTCATCGCGGTCGGCTGCAAGCTCGGCGAGATCGCGACCAGGCGCTACACGCTCCCGCCCGCGCATATCCCGCTCATTCACCTGGAAATCGAGGCGGGCGAGATCGGCCGCGCCGTGCGCGCGCATGTCGGCCTCTGGGGCGACGCCCAGGCCGGCCTCGACGATCTGGCGGCGGCCTGCGACGCCCGCATCGACCGCAGCGCCTGGACCGGCGAGGCCGCCCGCCGCCACGCCGCATGGCGCGAGGAGGCCCGCGCCCGCTACGAGAGCGCCGAGAGGCCGGTCAACATGGCGCGGCTCGTTCACGCCATCCGCACCGCGCTCCCCGACGACGGCATCCTGGTGGCCGACGGCGGCTTCGCCGGCCACTGGACGGGGCTGCTCTACGACACGCGGCAGGCGGGGCGCACCTATATCGCCGACCGCGGCTTCGCCTCCATCGGCTACGGCCTGCCGGGCGGCATGGGCGCGGCGCTGGCCGCCGGCGACCGGCCGGTGGTGGCGCTCTCCGGCGACGGCGGCTTCAACATGACGCTCGGCGAGATCGAGACCGCGCGCCGCCTCGGCCTCGGAGTCACGGTGGCGGTCGTCAACAACGCCGCGTCGGGCTATGTGAAGGCGCTCCAGCACGCCATGTACGGGGGCCGCTACCAGTCCTCCGACCTCTCGGAGACCAATTATGCCGACGCCGCCCGCGCGCTCGGCTGCCACGGCGTGCGCGTCGAGGACCCGGCGGACCTCGACGCCGCCTTCGCCGAGGCCATCGCCGAGCGGAACCGCCCGAGCGTCGTCGATGTCGTCGTCACCCGCGACCCGGCGCAAATGCTCCCCGGCATGGACAACCGCACCGCCCCGAACATCCGGCAGGGCGACAGGATCGCGTGAGGGCGGCCTCGCCAATCTCGCGCGAGCGGGCGCTGCTGTTTCGCATCACGCATGTCCGAAACCTGCCTTGGTTGCTGCGCAACGGTCTTTACGCCGCTTCCGGCCGGCGCGACCCTGATTTGGTGCCAATCGGCAACCCGGAGCTTATCGGGAAGCGCGCGCGACGCGCGGTGCCGATCCCGCCCGGCGGCACACTGGACGAGTATGTGCCGTTCTACTTCACGCCGTATTCGCCGATGCTGCTCAACATCCTGAACGGCCGGGGCGGCCTACCCTCGCGGAACCGGGAAGAGATCGCGTTTGTGATCTCCTCGATCGCCAGACTGCATGAGTGCGGGGCCAACTGCGTATTGACCGACGCCCATGCCTACTCCGGCGAAGCACAATTTTCTCCAAGTCCGGCAGGGCTCGACCGGATCGACTGGAATCTGTTGCGGAGCAGGAACTTCAAGCGCGAGCCGGACGATCCGGGCAAGCTGGCCCGGTACCAGGCGGAAGCATTGGTCCATACCCATGTTCCGGTTGACGCGCTCGTGGGCTTTGCCGGGCCTACGGACGGAGTCGCGCAACAAATTCAGTCGCTTGCCGACGGTGCAGGTGTTACACTTCCGATAGCGAGGCGACCGGGATGGTATTTCCGGTGATCGAAACCGGGACGGGGAATCTCCTCGACGCCGACGTGGAGGCGCTGGTCAACACCGTCAATTGCGTCGGTGTGATGGGCAAAGGCGTCGCGCTGATGTTCCGCGAGGTGTTCCCGGAGAACTACCGCTCATACCGGGCCGCGTGCAAGGCCGGCGACCTCCGCCCCGGCGACCTGTTCGTCCATCGCACGAACGAACTGGTCGGCCCCCGGCTGATCGTGAACTTCGCGACCAAGGACCACTGGCGCGGCAAGTCGCGCATGGAGTGGATCGAGAGCGGCCTTGCAGAATTGGCGGCGCTGGCGCGGGCGGAAGGTGTCCGTTCCATCGCCCTGCCGCCGCTCGGGGCCGGCAATGGCGGGCTTGACTGGAGCGAGGTGCGGCCGCGCATCGACGAGCATCTTGGCGAACTTGAGGGTGTCCGGGTCATTGTCTTCGAGCCGACGGACGAATACCGAAATGTGAGCAAGCGCGCCGGTGTCGAAACACTTACTCCGGCGCGAGCCACCATGGCCGGCCTGCTGCGTCGGTATGAGGTGCTGGGCTTCGAATGCAGCCTGCTTGAAATGCAGAAGCTTGCCTGGTTCGCCGAGCGGTCCGCAGCCATTCTGGAGTTGCAGGACTGTATGGAGTTGCGGTTCGAGGCCGGGCGCTACGGTCCTTATTCGCACCGGCTGACGCATCTGCTCGACGGGCTGGACGGCAGCTATCTCCATTCCGACATCCGTATCCCCGACGCCAAGCCCTTCGATGTCGTGCGGTGCCGTTACGACCGTTCCGACCGGGTCGAAGCATTCCTCCGAACATCCGAGGCAAACGGCTACGGTGGGGTCGTGGAGAAGACCGACGAATTGATAGACGGTTTTCAGTCACCCTTCGGCATGGAATTGCTGGCTACGGTCGATTGGCTCCTGCATCGTGAAGGCTGCGCACCGGAGGTTCCTGCAATCGCGGACGCTATTGCTGCATGGCCGGCCGGCCGCAAGTGGGGACAGCGCAAGCGCAGAATTTTCGACGACCGCGTATTGGGTATCGCCCTTGAGCGATTGCAGTCCGCCGGCATGTAAAAGTCATTGCCGGTTGCCGGTCCCGCCGGGCGTGTTAGCCTTGTGCCCGAATTGCGAGAGGGGACAGCCGGATGGCGGGGGGTTGCGAGGATTATTGGCGGGAGGCGGGCGTGGCGGGGGTGCCGGTGCGCTATTGCCGCTGCGGCGCGGGCAGCCCGGTGCTGATCCTGCACCACGATATCGGCTGTCCGGACCGCGCGGCGTTCGCGGAGGCGCTGTCCGTGAACCACGATGTGCTGATGCCGGTCCATCCCGGTTTCGGCCTCGGCAGCGAGCGGGCGGAGTGGATGCGCAGCGTGCGCGACCTGGCGGTGCTCTATCGCGGCCTGCTGGCGGGGCTCGGCGTCGGGCGCGCGACCCTGGTCGGGCTCGGCTTCGGCGGCTGGGTGGCGGCGGAGATGGCGAGCATGGCGCCCGCCGATGTTGACCGGCTGGTGCTGGTCGGCGCGATGGGCCTCCAGCCGCGCGAGGGCTTCATCCTCGACCAGGCGCTGGTCGGCTATATCGACTATGCCGAGGCCTTCTTCAAGGACCCCGCCGCCTTCGACGCGGTTTACGGGCGCGAGCCCACGAACGACCAGCTCGAGGCCTGGGACATCTGCCGCGAAATGTGCTTCCGCATCGCCTGGAAGCCTTACATGTACAGCCAGACCCTGGCGCCGCTGCTGGGCAGCGTCACGGCGCCGGCGCTGGTCGTGCACGGCGCGGATGACGAGGTGGTGCCGGCGGACTGCGCGGAACAATATGCCGCCGCCCTGCCCAATGCCTGCCTCGAAACCGTCGCGGATTGCGGCCACGCCGTCGCGCTGGAGCGCCCGGAGGCGCTGGCGCGGCTCGTTCTGGACTTCATCGGGGAGTAACGGCCGATGCATCTGATGTATTTCACCGAGCAGCCCATGTCCACGTACCCGGCGGACAAGGGCCTTGAGTTCGGCGCGACGGCGCTGATGTTCTCCAACCGCTATTTCGACCCGGTGGACGGCAGCCGCCTCTACAACGAGTTCCTGGAGCAATATCTCTACGCCGAGGAGGTCGGCATAGACGGCATCATGCTGAACGAGCACCACAATGCGCCGTTCTGCATGCAGGCCAAGGCCAACATCTTCGCGGCGATCCTGGCGGGCATGACCGAGAAGGTGAAGATCGTCATGCTCGGCAACCCGCTGCCGCTG
>JAJEAZ010000483.1 GCA_022824105.1 Alphaproteobacteria bacterium | reverse complement strand
GGACCGGCGATGCGGACTGGATCGACGACGACCGGGCCGACGGCGCCGAACATGACTGGCTCTACCAGCGCCGCAACGGCTATGAAGACATCTACGACCCCTGGTCCCCGGAGGCGGTCGAGGAGCGCAGGCAGGACCGCCTCGAACGGGAAGAAGACCCCTTCCGCCCCCGCGGTCCGGATGAGGACGACGACTGGGACGACGACGACTGGGACCGGCAGGACGGGGACTGGTTGGACAGCGCGGAATTCGCGCCCGCCCATGACATCGCATGACAATTCATGACGTTTCGCAAGGGGTCCTCCTGCACGGCGGGGCCGCGCCCGGTGGAAGGGCGTGGAGCGGCAACCGGAGCACAACCGTTGCCCCGGTCCTGGCGGCAGCTTCAGCGTTTGAGCCTGTTCTCCGCTGGCGGCGGCGGCGTGGGTCAGGGATGGATCCCGGCTCGGGGGCCGGGGTGACGAAAAGGGACGCGCGGTGACAAAAAGGGGGACCGGGAACGATCGGGGCGGTTCAGGCGCCCGGATAGAGGCCGATAATCTCCCGTTTCACGATCTGCGCCGCCTCGGACTGCGCGCCGGGCTTCTCCAGGAGCTGGATGAAGGCGCGGCCCGGCGACGGCAGCGCCGTGGAATGGGCCACGGCCTTCAGGTCCGCCGGCACGGTCCCCTCCGCCATGACCGCAACCGCGGCCCCGCAGGCTACGGCGGACCGGATGGCCGCCTCGTCGGAACCGGTCAGCACCTGTCGATAGCTTATGTCGCGGGATTCCAGCGCCGAGACTGCCGCTTCGCGGAGCGGATATCCCTCCGGGTAGCCGGCCACCGGCACAACGGACCAGTCCCCGGCCGAAAAGTCGGGAGAGGATACCCAGTAGAGGCGGGGGCGCGACAGTTTCGCCGCCGCAGGCAGTTCCTCCAGCATCATGACCACGGCAAGGTCCAGCCCGCCCGTCTCGACTTTTCCCCGAAGCGCATTGCCGCTGCCGCAGTGGATGTCGAGTTCCAGGGACGGATAGGTGTCCCGCATCCGTTTCAGCAACTCGGGAAGCAGGGACGAGGAGCAGTCCCCGGCAACGCCGAGATACACCTTGCCGGCGATCAGCTTCGAGCTTGCCCGGTCGAGCAGCCTGTCATGCAGGTCCACCATCGCCCGGGCGCCGGGCAGCAGGTCGCGCCCGGCGTCGGTCAACCGGACGTCGGCGCGGTTGCGCTCGAAAAGGCGCATGCCCAACTGCTCTTCCAGGGTGCGGATGCGAAGCGACATCGTTCCCTGGGAACAGCCCCGGAGCTCTGCCGCGATGGAAAAGCTCCGCTCGGCGGCGACGGTCAGAAAGGACCGCAGGAGTCTTGTGTCGATATCGGTCATAAATATCTGTATTACCGATATTTGTGATTAGTCAATCTTGTTGTTAGAGGCCCCGGTCGATTCGCCATCGGATTCACGGCTTCCCGAGAATCAGGCGGCCGGGCGCAGGCCGGCGAGCGGCGGGGCGGCGGCGTGGACGGGGCGGCGGAGGATGAGGAGGCGGCGCGCCTCTTCCGTCCGCCCGCTGCGGAGGAGGGCGCCGAGCAGGGCGAACTCCAGGAGGTCGCGCTGGGCGCGGCTGCCGCCGATGCGCTCATGCGCCGCCATCCAGGGCGCCAGCATCGCGATCGCGTCCTCCCAGTCGCTGCGGGCATAGGCGCCGAGGGCCTGCGCCAGGCCCGACACCATGTCGCCCGCCGGACCGGCGGCGGCCCCGGCGATGTGCGCCAGCGCCTCGCCCCGGCCGGCCATGGCGTGCGCCAGCGCGGCGTGAATGTCGGCGAAGGCGATGCCCGGATTCGGGAAGAACCTGGCGGCATAGTCGCTGAGCCGCTCCCAGACGCCCTCCGGCAGGGCCGCGCCCGCAAGGCCGGCGCGCAGCACGAAGGCGGCGCTGTCGGTCAGCACGTTGATCGGCGGCCCCCAGGCGCCGCCCGGCGCGACATCGGCCTCGAACACGCGCCAGGCCCCGTCCATGTCGCCCTCCTCGGCCTTCCAGACGGCGACATGCCAGGCGACGTGGCAGGCAAGCTGGCCCTCGCGGTCATAGTCCCGCCGCCAGGCTTCCAGCCGCGCCAGGCCGTCCCTGCGCTCCCCGGCCTCGTAATGAACATGCGCGCGGATATGCGCGGCATTGGCGTTGCGCGGATTGCCGACGAGCGAGCGCTCCAGCAGGCATTCGGCTTCCGCCACCTGCCCGGCCTCGACCTGCGAGAAGCCGTGTTGGGCGAGGAACCACCAGTCGTCGCCGTAATGGGGCGCCAGCCGGTCGGTGAAGGCCAGTTGCTCCGCCTCGCGCCCGGCGCGGCCGCTGAAGCCGATGAGTCCGAAGACGCCGCAGCAGGGCTGCGCAATCATCGCGTCGAGCGGCCAGTCCCTGAGGTGGGCGAGGATCGCGGCGTAAGCGCCCGGCCCGTCGCCACCGACCAGCAGGCCGAGCGCGTTCAGATGGCCGGCCTCCCTGGCCGAACAGCCGTCGGCGGCAGTCCGCGCCGCGGCCATCGCTTCGCGCGCTTCGCGCCCGCGGCCCCTCATGTGCAGCGCCCGCGCCCGGCCGGCATGGGCGAGCGCGAAGGACGGGTCTTCGAGAGCGGCGCGCGCAAACGCCTGCTCGGCGCCGGCATTGGCGCCGAGGAACAGGTCCATCGCCTCGACATAAGCGCCGCGCGCCGCGGCCGAGTTCGTCGAGAGCGCGAGGCCGTAACGGTCCCGAAGCATGACGCGCAGTCCCTCCTTTGCCAGTCAGTCGCGGCGGTTGCGCCGGTTCTCGATCAGATCGTCCACCACGGCCGGCTCGGCGAGCGTCGAGGTGTCGCCGAGATTGCCGAAATCGTCCTCCGCGATCTTGCGCAGGATGCGCCGCATGATCTTGCCGGAGCGCGTCTTGGGCAGGCCCGGCGCCCACTGGATGAGGTCCGGCGTGGCGATCGGGCCGATCTCCGAGCGCACCCAGCGGACGAGTTCGGCATTGAGTTCGTCGGACGGCTCCTCGCCGAGATTGAGCGTCACATAGGCGTAGATGCCCTGGCCCTTGATATCGTGCGGGTAGCCCACCACGGCGGCTTCGGCCACCTTCTCGTGCGCCACCAGCGCGCTCTCCACCTCCGCCGTGCCCATGCGGTGGCCGGAGACGTTGATGACGTCGTCCACCCGCCCGGTGATCCAGAAATAACCGTCCTCGTCCCGGATCGCGCCGTCGCCGGTGAAATACATGCCCTCATAGGTGGAGAAATAGGTGTCGATGAAGCGCTGGTGGTCGCCATAGACCGTGCGCATCTGCCC
>JAJEAZ010000376.1 GCA_022824105.1 Alphaproteobacteria bacterium | reverse complement strand
GCCTCGATCCGCGCGAGCGTGACGAGGACGCCGCCCGCATGGGTGCCGTCGACCGAGTTCAGCGTGTGCGTGGACAGGAGCGCCATCGGCTACTCGATCGACGCCTTGTCGCGCTTGTCGGTGGTGGCGAGCACGATCGGGCTGATGACGCCCTTCGCCTTGACATTCAGGCAGGCGGGCTTGCCGCTCGCGAGCGCGCGCTCAAGCGCCGGCCCCAACTGCTCGCGGGTCTCCACCAGCTCGCCATGGCCGCCCATGCCCTCGAAGATGCCGTGGAACGGGATGTCGCGGAAATCCGTGGCGAAGTGGGCGCCGCTCTCGAACAGGCGCTCCTGCTGCTGGGAGATGCAGTCGAGGCCGCCATTATTGTCGATCACCACCGTGATCGGGCAGTCCTCCTGGAATGCCGCCTCGATGCTGAGGCCGCCGGAAAGGAAGGCGCCGTCGCCGCTGATGAGCACCACATTGCTGCCGGGATGGGTGTTCTTCGCCGAAAGCGCGAGCGAGACGCCGACGCCGAGCAGCGAATAGGAGCCGGGATGCAGCACGCCGGCGAGCTTCTGCCCCTCCCATCCCGCGACATTCACGGCGATCTCCGACCAGAAGTGGGTGTTGCCGCCGTCGAAGACCAGCCAGTCCTTTTCGGTGAGCGCGCGGTTGACGTCGATGGCGAGCTGGAGCGGGTGCATCTTCTCAGCCCTCGCCGCGCCCGCCTCATTGTCGGCGTCGAGATCGGCCAGCGTCTTTTCCACCCACTCGCCGCGCCTGGCGCGGTTGAGCGCGAACCAGGCCTCGTCGAACGGGGCGAGCGTCATCAGGCTGTCGAAGAAGGCGCCCGGGTCGCTGAGCAGCACATGGTCGGCCGCCCGGTTCAGCTCCAGCTCCTCATGGCTGCCGTTCACGCAGACCAGTTCGCAGCTTTCCGGAAACATGGGCGGATTGCCGAAATTCATCTGGTTGTCCAGGCGCCCGCCGACCATGACCGCCACATCGCAATGTTCCGCGGCGAAGCAGTAGGGCGGATACTGGTGCCGGTCCGCGAGCCCCATATAGGCGTCGCTTTCCTCGCCCAGCAATTTCTGGTGGTAGGGCACGTTGAAGACCGGGATGTTGAGGGACCGCCCGGCCTCTTCCAGCTTCTTCTCGTTGCCGGACCACCAGACGCCGTGCCCGCCGATGAGGATCGGCCGGCGCGCCGCGGCCAGCCGCTTCATCAGCGGGTCGAGGTCGCGCGGGTCCGGCCAGGCCCGCGGAACCGGCCTGCTGGCGCGGGAGAAGGGCCGCTCGTCCCGCCCGGCGTCCTCGTCCACCGAGGAGAACATGATATCGACCGGCAGGCTGAGATGGACCGGGCCCGGATAGCCGCTCGTCGCGATCTTCCAGGCGCGGTCCACGAACTCGCCGATTCGCGTCCCGTCGGTGATGCTGGCGGAATATTTGGTGAGCGGCCCGGCGATGGCGACATCGTCGATTTCCTTGAAACCGCCGGCGCCCTGCCGCTTCAGCGTGCTGGAGCCGGTGATGAAGATGACCGGCGAGCGCTCGCCCCAGGCTTCCATGATCGCCGGCACCGCATTGGCGAAGCCCTCCGGCCCCACAAGGCAGACCGCCGGCTTGCGCGTGATGCGCGTGTGCCCGTCCGCCAGATGTCCGGCCACCTGCTCGTGCGGGCAGTTCACCACCCGCATCTGGCATTCCATGAAGCCTTCGAGCGCGGGATTGCAGAACCCGCCGGCGAGCGTGAAGACATGCTCGACGCCCTTCTCGTGCAGCGCGCGCGCCAGCATGTTGCCGCCCCTGAGGCGTCTCGTTCCGGTCATCCGAAGATCCTTATGCAGATTGCGGGTGCAGTATAACTGGCCTGCGCAGAGGTCGAAGATACGCGCTGGAGTGCCGCCTCAGTCCAGCAACGGATAGCTAAATCCGTCCCGGAGCGCACGCTCGCCCAGGCGACCGACAATCTCCGCAAGATTCTGACGAACGAATGGCTCACCACCGCCAAAGGCATGGAAGCCGCCGTCACTCCGTTGCAGCCGGCACGCTCGTCGAGGTGGTAGCTTGGAAGGTATGCCCGACCGATGACGGGGTACGCCAACAAATGACTATAACTGTATTGAGCTAAACTATATTGTATTATCTTAAACCGAACGATGTATAGAATGGCTACGAACCCTTATCCTGTCCTCTGAAACAGCACCTGCCTGAAGTAATCGAGAACCAGATGACCATTTTCATAGTAATCTCTTACGTCCGAAAACGTCGCCGTGCAATCCTTCCCGTGGGCGACATTATTTCTGTTAGTCACTATACTCATGTACATGTTAACAGCTTGCCCATTGTTGGTCAATTTTTCTGTAAATTCCTCCTTGTATCGGCTTCCAAATAATCCGAGCAACCCGGATATCTCGCTCACCGCTACACCTCGAACAACTCTATCGACAGAATTTTGTACATAACTCACCACATCTTGATCGCCAAGATTAATACATCGCTCCCTGACAAGGTTGCGAATTTCTTTTTCGAATTCTGCACAGATCATTATCAATAACGACTGTGTCAAAAGACTCAACACCTCTGGATTACTTGCTCTAAGGTCGGTCACACAATGGTCGCACTGCATCAATGCATCATC
>JAJEAZ010000147.1 GCA_022824105.1 Alphaproteobacteria bacterium | reverse complement strand
AGCGCCAGCGCGATCATGGTCGGCACGGAGGTGAGCCGGGTGCAGCCGAAGCGCGGGATCGCCTCCAGGTAGCGCTGTGCGGTGAACTGCGCCAGCAGCACCATGCTGGCATGGCCGGACAGCAGGAACTTCGTGCTGGCGAGCGCGTTCATGTGGTAGAGCGGCGCGGCCACGAGAAAACGGTCGCGGTCGGTCTCCAGGGTCTGGCCGAGCCGCATCTCCACCACCCAGAGATGGCCGGCATGGGTGAGCGGAACGCCCTTGGGCAGGCCGGTGGAGCCCGAGGTGTAGAGGATCTGCGCCACCTCGTCCGGCTCCGGAACGACGGTCTCGAAGTCCCCGGGATCGAGGAACGCCTCGAAATCCGGGCCGAATTCGACCGCGGGCAGGCCGTCCGGCGCCCGGTTCCGCCGCGCCTCGTCCACGAACACGAGCTTTGCGCCGCTGTCGGTCAGCACATGGGCCACGGTCTCGTCGGGAAAGCGCCAATTGACGGGCACGACGACGAGGCCCGCGCGCATGGCGCCGAAATAGACCGCGAGCCAGTCGGCGCTGTTGGCGGCGAAGACGGCGATCCGCTCGCCCCGCCTGAGGCCCCGGCCGACGAGCGCGCGGGCGGCGGCGCGGGCGCGCTCGTCCAGCCAGCGGTGCGAGCGCTCGGGCGCGCGCTCCCAGTCGGCCGCATCGATGATCGCCGTCAGGTCCGGGTCCTTGTTCCGGTCCACCAGGTCGCCGAGATTGGTGCGCATGGCTGCCTGCCCCCTTGCTGCCGGCGCGGGAGAATAGCCGCTGGCGGCGGGCCTGTCCCGGCCTGCGCAGCACTGCCGCACCCGCTGGCGCCTGCCGTGCCGCCTGTGCTATTCGCCTCGGCCCATGACAGACACGCTGCCGCTTTCCGTCGCCGCGCTGCAGGCGAAGATCGACGCCTCGCCCTTCAATGCCGGCATGGGCATCACCGTGACCCATGCCGACGCCGAGGCCGAAGAGGTCACCATGCGCCTGGAGATGCGCCCGGAGTTCGAGCGCGCGCACGGCACAGGCCAGTATCACGGCGGCGTCATTTCCGCCTTCATCGACACGGTCGGCGACTATGCGCTGGTGATAAACCGGGGCGGCGGCGTGCCGACCATCAACTACCGCACGGACTTCCTGCGCCCGGCCTCGAACACAAGCCTAACGGGCAAGGCCAAGGTGCGCCGGGCGGGGCGGACGGTCGCGGTGGTCGATATCGACGTTTACGACGAACAGGGCAGGTTGGTCGCGGTCGGACGCGGCACCTACGGCACCCAGGTCGGATGAGGAAGCCTTCGATGCTGAAACATGTCCTTTCCCTTTTCGCTTTCCTCGGAGCACTCATCGTGACGGACGCCCAGGCCCAGAACCCGAAGGTCTATTTCGACATTTCCATCGACGGCCAGCAGGCCGGCCGGATCGTGCTGGAGCTGCGCAAGGACGTGGCGCCGAAGACGGCGGAGAACTTCCGCGCGCTCGCAACCGGAGAACCCGGCTTCGGCTATGAAGGCTCGCGCTTCCACCGCGTGATTCCGGACTTCATGATCCAGGGCGGGGATTTCACCAGCGGCGACGGGCGCGGCGGCAAGTCGATCTACGGCGCGCGCTTCGAGGACGAGAATTTCACTCTCGTCCACGACCGGCCGGGCCTGCTCTCGATGGCCAATGCCGGGCCGAACACGAACGGCTCGCAATTCTTCATCACCACGGTACCGACGCCCTGGCTCGACGGCAAGCATGTGGTGTTCGGCCATGTGGCGGACGGCATGGACGTGGTCCGCAAGATCGAGCAGTCCCCCAACAACGCCGCCCAGATCACCGCCTCGGGCGAGGTGGAGTAGAGACTCCCGCCCGCCGGAGCGGGTCGGGCGCCGCGCCGGCCCGGCCCGCATCCCTCCCGGCCCACCGGCATGTCCGGGGAGCACGGCGCATGGCGCTGGAACCCGTCGCCCCATCGTGCCACACTCGCCCCATTAACCGGCCCGCCATGGCGGCCTGGCCGACCCGGCCATGCCTGTCAGGCGCCGCTACAGCGCCACGGGCATGGGGGGAGACCGCTCCATGCGCCGTTGCGAAGAGGACTCCGTTTCCGGAACCGGGAGAAGAAAATCATGAAGAGAATGCTTCTGGCGGCAGCCATGATGGCCGTTGTCACGGCAATGTCGGCGGGCTCCGCGTCCGCAGCGACATTGATGAACATCGGGTATGCCACCGCCGAAGTGAATCCCTACGGCACATTCATGAACACCTTCGCCGACCGTCTGAACAAGCTCACCGGCGGCGAAGTCCGGGTCAAGGTCCATTGCTGCTTCAAGATGGGCGGCGAGCAGGACATGTTCAAGAAACTGCAGCTCGGAACGCTCGACGGCACCCTGATCGCCCAGAACAATGCCGGTCCGTTCTATCCCAAGATCGACCTGCTGGTCCTGCCCTACATGCTGCAGAACCTCGAACACGCCTACAAGGTGGTCGATGGCGAAGCCGGCCAGAAGATCTGGGGCGCAATGCCGGAAGAGGCGGGCGTCCACTTGGTGAAGATCGTCCTGGTCTCGTTCCGGCACCTCTACAACTCGAAGGGACCGATCAACTCCATCGAGGATTTCAGGCCACTGAAATACCGGGTTCCCAAGAATGTCGTGATGGTGGACACCTACAAGGCATTCGGCTCCGACCCCGTCCCGATGGCCTGGTCGGAGACCCTGACCGCCGTGCAGACCGGAACCGTCGATGGCGGCGACCTGCCGCTTGACGGCATTTTCACCCAGAAGTTCCACGAGGTCGCCAAGCATATCGCGCTGACGGGCCATTTTGCGCTGACGCCGCCGTTCTTCGTCAGCGCCAAGTTCATGGACAAGCTGACCGACGAACAGAAGGAAGCGCTCTACATGGCCGCCGATATCGCGGCGGCGGCGGCGCGGGCGCATATCAGGATCGGCAACGAAGGGTTTACGCAAAAGCTCAAGGAGTCCGGCGTGATGTTCACCACCCCGGACACCAAGCCCTTCATCGAGGCGGCGGCCAAGGTGCATGAGGCCTTCGCGGCCGAACGCGGCGCCGAATATGTCGAACTGATCGAGGCGATCAACGCCCTCGCCAACTAGGCGGACACTTCGGCAGCGGGCGGCCGCGGCGGGGCGGGAGATTCATCGGCCCCGCCGCGGCCCTCGACCTTCACCGGAATTTTCATTCCACGGCAGGCTGCATGCCCTCACTCAGCACAATCTTTGCGTTCCTTGAGCGGCGAGCCGAGGAAGTCGTTGCGGGTGTCTGCGTCACCGTGATGGCGTCGCTCGTCTTCTTCCAGGTCGTGATGCGCTATGTGTTCAGCGCGCCGACCTCCTGGTCGGACGAAATCGCCGTCTATGCGATGCTCTGGTCCGTCTATATTTCGGCCTCCTGGGCGGTGCGCGAAAGCACCCACATCCGGGTAATGAACCTCATCAACCTTTTCCCGGGCCGGATGGCGCTCGGCCTGGCCGTGCTGAGCGACCTGGTGTGGTTCGTGTTCGCCATATATCTGACCTGGCAGAGTTTCCTGCTGCATCTTTCGATGTGGGAACTCCCCTTCGATTCGCCGGTGCTGGGCGTGGCCCAGAAATGGCCTTATCTCTGCCTGGTCGTCGGCTTCGCGCTGATGACGGTCCGTCTCATCCAGGTCTATTACCATTGGGCCCGGGACGGCATCCTGCCGACGGCGGTCCCCGAGGACGGAGCGGTTCTCCATGATTGAAGCGCTCTACATGTTCGGGACGCTGGTCGTCACCATCGCGTTCGGCATTCCGATCCCGATCGCGGTGGCGATCGCGACGCTGGTCGGCTACTTCCTGATCGACATTCCGGCCGTGGCGCTGGCCCAGGCCATGTACACCGGGGTCGAACCGTTTCCGCTCCTGACCGTGCCGCTCTTCGTGCTCGCCGGCGCGCTCATGGAACGCGGCGGCCTCGCGCTGAGGATCGTGGCGATCGCCCAGTCGCTGATCGGCAACTATATGGGCAGCCTCGGCCTGGTGGCCGTGCTCGGATGCACCTTCTTCGCCGCCCTTTCGGGCTCGGGCCCCGCGACGACGGCGGCGATCGGCGCCGTCATGATTCCGGCGATGGTCCGCGAGCGCTACGACCCGGCCTATGGCGGCGCCATCGTCGCCTCGGGCGGCGCGCTGGGAAGCCTGATTCCGCCGAGCAATCTGATGATTATCTACGGCGTGGTTTCGGACACGTCGATCCCGCGCATGTTCCTTGCCGGCGTCCTGCCGGGGCTGATCGCGAGCGCATTGCTGCTGGTGGTCACATGGCTGATCGCGCGCCGGCGCGGCTATGGCGGGCAGACCGATCACAGCTTTGCATGGGCGCGCGTCGGCCGGGCCTGCTGGGACGGCAAATGGGCCATCGGCGCTCCCGTGCTGATCCTCGGCGGCATCTACAGCGGGGCCTTCACGCCTACCGAAGCGGCTTCGGTCGCGGTGGTCTACGCCTTTCTCGTCGGCCAGTTCGTGCACCGCGAGCTGACCTGGGAGGCGATCCTGTCCTGCCTGAAGACCACGGCGATGATCTCGGGCGCGGTGCTTATCATCGTCGGCCCGGCCAAGGCCTTCGGCGAATTGCTGAGCCTGATGGACGTGCCGTTCCTGATCGGCGAATTCCTGACCGGCTTCACGGACAGCAGCTTCATCCTGCTCATGGTCATCGCCGCGATCCTGATCATCACCGGCATGTTCCTCGAGTCGATTGCCCAGATCATCCTGCTGACCCCGCTGATGCTTCCGATCGCGGTTTCGGTCGGCATCGACCCGGTGGTGTTCGGCGTCATCATGGTGATCGCCTGCGAGATCGGCTTCCTCACGCCGCCGGTGGGCGCGAACCTGTTCGTTGCGACGCGATTGACGAATATCGGAATCGACAGGATTTCGGTGGCCGTGATCCCGTTCCTGCTCACCTATGTCGTCGTGATCGTCCTGATCGCGCTGTTCCCGGAATTCGTGCTCTGGCTGCCGGACCTCGCCTACGGCCCGGGCGGATAGCCACGCAATCTCGATAAGACAACGTCAACCGGCTCTTGGCCCGAGATGGCATCCGATATTCGGCCCGACATTTCTGAGTATAGCTTATGAAGTGCTAAGCATCACATGCAACCTTTATTGCAAGATTATTCAATTTTGCTTGAAGGGGTCATCATCAGTTGCTCCGGCTGATTCCTTGAAAGGATCTTGTTTGCTTTCGTTCATTGCCTTTTGGCATTCAAGCAATTGTAAGCCAGCTTGGAAACTATCTTTCAGATTCAGGCGCAAAATCTCTCTTTCCTTGTAATTCACTGCTATGGACTGTTCTTGCATAAATTCCTTCATGAAATCTCCTGCATTTCCTATTTCCAAGTAAAGCCACGTTTGATTCTCCGGAGGGTCAAACGAAAAACCCGATGCATCTCCTACCCATCCAGGCTCACGTCCAAATACAATTTCGATGTTGTAGGTTTTGCCATACTCTATTGATTTCCACTTTCCGTTTCCTAATATGGTGTAAAACGTCGATTTCTTTAGGTCGAATCCGACTCGAACGGCCGATCCCCCCTCAAAATTTGCAAAAACAAAACAACCGTTCCCCAATGTTGTATCGATTCGTATCTTCCAAGCTCCCACAGCAGAATACTCTAGAGAATCTTCAGCATCTGCTATATCGGATAAGGCCACAAGAAAGGCCAATGAAATGAGAAGAACAAGGCTGAATTTCCTCATTGGAATCCCTCCGGCTACAAAACCTGTATTGTTGCACTTAGCCGTGGACGAGAACAAAATTCCCACTGGAGTCATTGTGATGTTCCCTTGGAACTGGTGGTCGAATTGTGAGCGACAGCGGTCAAGAATGACCGGTCCACATGTCGTAGCCTAATGCGGACGCCACAGCATTGGCAACTTTACCGGCAAATAAGATACCGGAAAGCGAATTGACCGTCCAAGGCCATCTCAGGGCGCGCCGCCGTCCACGCGGATGACGGAGCCGGTGGTGAAGCCGCTCGCCTCGGAGGCGAGGTAGAGGGCGGCGGTGACGATCTCGTCCGGCTCGCCGCTGCGCTGGAGCGCGGCCTCGGCGTTGCGGCGCGTCTCCTCGTCCCAGGCGCGCGAGATGTCGGTGAGGAAGCGCCCCGGCATGATGGCGTTGACGCGCACCTTCGGCGCATACTCGCGCGCAAACGCCTCCGTCACCGCATTGAGCGCCGCCTTGGCGCCGGCATAGGGCGCAAGCTCCGGGCGCGGGCGGATGGCGCCGGTGCTGGAGATGTTGACCACCGCTCCGCCCCGGCCCATCGCCATGGCCGTGCCGAGGATCGCCGTCAGCCGAAACGGGCCCTTGAAGTTGAGCGCGATCACCTTGTCGAACAGCTCCTCCGGCGTTTCCAGCGACGAGGGAGCCAGCGGCGAGGAACCGGCATTGTTGACCAGCACGTCGATGCCGCCCGCCTCCGCCCAGGCCCGTTTCGCCAGGTCCTCCAGCGCGTCCCAGTCCGAGACGTTGCAGGGCATGGCCCAGGCGCGCCGGCCGAGCGCCTCCACCTCCGCCGCGACGGCCCGGCAGGACTCCTCGCGGCGCGAGACGATGACCGCATCGGCCCCGCGCCGCGCGAAGCCCAGCACCATCTCGCGCCCGAGCCCGCGGCTGCCGCCGGTGACGAGCACGGTCTTGCCGGTGAAGTCGAACAGCGGATCGGTCATGGGGCCCGGCTCCGTTCCTTGTCCTCGGGAAATGACATGGCGGGAAGATTAAACCCTTTTCCACATGCCGGCCGAGTTCACCGGGATTTGAACGCAGGCCCCCGCCCCGGCATTTGGCGGATTGCGGGACTGTTCCTATCTTATGGCCATGCACGGGATAACGGCGAAACATGCGGTGACAACGGACCGATCCGTATGTGGACCGATTCGAACCGCCCCTGCTGAAACCTCGACAATCCGAAAGGAAGCAGAATGAAGACTTCGACACTCAAGGGCCTTGCGGTCGCCAGCGCCGTCGCGGCGGCGCTCGCCATGCAGACCGCCACCCCGGCTGCGGCCGACGAAAAGGAGAAGTGCTACGGCGTCTCGCTGGCCGGCAAGAATGACTGCGCCGCGGGCCCCGGCACCACCTGCGCCGGCACCTCCACGGTCGATTACCAGGGCAATGCCTGGACGCTCGTGCCCAAGGGCACCTGCATGACCATGGAGCTGCCGGGGGACCGCAAGGGCTCCCTCGAAGCGCTCGACCGCGACCTTCCGAGCTGAGGACGGCGCCGCCCGCGTCCCGGATTTCCCTTCCGGGACGCGGCCAGCCGGCTTCCTGCCGGAAAGGGACCCCGCGATGGACGGCATGGACAGAGGGTGGAGCGGCCTGCCGCCGAAGGCCGGCGTCGGCTACAAGCCCCGGCATCTCGAAGACATCCTCGTATCGCCCGGGCGGGTCGCCTGGGTCGAAATCCACGCGGAAAACTACATGGTGGATGGCGGCCCCGCGATTGCCGGGTTGAAGCGCCTCGCCGCGCGCTTCCCGGTTTCCTGCCACGGCGTCGGCCTGTCCATAGGGTCGCAAGGCCCGCTCGATACGGAACATCTGGACCGTCTGGCGCACCTGGTCTCCTGGCTCGACCCCGCCAGCGTTTCCGAACATCTCGCCTGGTCCCGCCATGACGGCGGATATCTCGCCGACCTCCTGCCCGTGCCCTATGACGAAGCGGCGCTCCGGCGGGTCTCGGACCATATCGACGAGGTTCAGGAGCGGCTCGGCCGCCGCATCCTGCTCGAGAACCCCTCCAACTATCTCGGCTTCTCCTCCAGCACGATGGCCGAGGTCGAATTCCTGGGCGCGGTTGCCGCGCGCACGGGCTGCGGCCTGCTGCTCGATGTGAACAATGTGCATGTCTCGGCGGTCAACGGAGCCTACGGGGCCGAGGCCTATCTCGATGCCTTTCCGCTGGCCCTTGTCGGCGAAATCCACCTCGCCGGCCACGAGATCGAGGCGGACGAGAGCGGCGGCCCGTTGCTGATCGACGCGCACAATAATCCCGTCGCCGACCCCGTCTGGACGCTCTATGCCCGCGTGCTCGCGCGCTCGGGGCCGCTGCCGACGCTGATCGAATGGGACAATGACGTGCCCGCATGGCCGGTGCTCGCCGCCGAGGCCGCGCGCGCCGACGCCGTGCTGGCGAAGTGCCATGCCTGACTACCAGAACGCCTTTGCAGCCGCGCTGCTCGATCCGGAGAAACCCGTTCCGCCGGGCCTTGTCCGGCCGGACGGGCAGGCGGCGGGCCGACGCTTCGACATTTACCGCAACAATGTCGTCGTCGCGCTCATCGAGGCGCTGGGAGAGGCGTTTCCCGTCGTGAGGGCGCTGGTCGGGGAGGAGTTCTTCGAGGCGATGGCGGGCGTCTATGTGCGCGCCCATCCGCCCTCGTCTGCCCGCATGATGTTCTACGGCAAGGGCTTCGCGGCGTTCCTGGAAACCTTCGGGCCCGTGGCGGGGCTTGCCTACCTGCCGGATGTGGCGCGGCTCGAATATGCCCGCCGGCTGGCCTACCACGCCGCCGACGAGCCGGCCGCCGACCCCTCGGTGCTGGCCGGCCTCGATCCGGCGGCGCTCATGGAAGTCCGGCTATCATTGCAGGCCGCCTGCCGCATCGTGCGCTCGGCGCATCCGGTCCATGCGATCTGGCGTTTCAATGCGACGGAGGACAAGTCTCCGGTGCAGCCGGGAGCCGAGGACGTGCTGGTATCGCGGCCCGCGGATGCCGTGCTTGTGCAGCTCCTTCCCCCCGGGGGCGCCGCGTTCCTGCTGGCGCTCGAAGCCGGCGAGCCGCTCGGCCCCGCTGCGGAGCGGGCTGCGGCGGAGGCGCCGGAATTCGATCTCGGCGCCAGTCTCGCCGGGATGTTCGCCGGTCCGATCGTCAGGACAATCTCTGTGTGAAACGTCGGGAGACCCCGCGATGAATTTCCTCTACCGCCTCGAAGACACGGTTCTGGGACCGGTCGGCCGGTTCCTCGACGGCGCGGCCACGCCGGTCCTGGCCCGCCTGGTATTCCTGGCGACGCTCGCCACCTTCTTCTGGTCGTCGGCCATGACCAAGCTCGGGGAGGGCGTCGGCGGCATTTTCTCGCCCTCGGCCGGCGCCTATGTGCAGATCCTGCCCGCGCAGATGGAGGCCGTCGGCTATGACGAGTCGCAACTCGGCTTCTTCGCGGACCTGATCGTCCTCGCAGGCACCTGGGCGGAGTTCGTCATTCCCGCGCTGATCGTCGTGGGCCTGTTCACCCGCGCCGCCAGCCTCGCCATGATCGGCTTCATCCTCGTGATGAGCTTCGTCGATATCGCGGGCCACGGCGCGGACGCGGCCACGGTCGGCATGTGGTTCGACAATGTGCCGGACGCGAAGATCCTCGACCAGCGGCTGTTCTGGGTCTTCCTGC
>JAJEAZ010000194.1 GCA_022824105.1 Alphaproteobacteria bacterium | reverse complement strand
ATCCCCTGCATCACGACCGACGCCGACACGGGCGAAGCGTTGATGCTGGGCTACATGAACGACGAGGCTCTGCAGCGAACGATCGCGACCGGCGAGGCGCACTACTGGAGCCGAAGCCGCCAGTGCCTCTGGCGCAAGGGCGCGACCAGCGGCCTCTTCCAGGAGGTTGTCGAGATGCGCATCGACGACGACCAGGACGCCGTCTGGCTGCGCGTCCGGGTCGCCGGTTCGGGCGCCAGTTGCCACGTTGGATATCGTTCTTGCTTCTATCGGTCGGTTGAGCTCGGCGGCCCTCCCGGCGGACCCGCCCGGCTCGTGTTCACGGAATCGGGGAAATCCTTCGATCCCAAGGCCGTCTATGGCGATGCGCCGAACCCGACGCAGCTTTGAGGGACGGTAAGACACCTCCCATGCTTCCGGTGTAAGGCCGGCTGTTTCCCCGACTTCGTAATCACACTCTGAAGGCCTGCCATGACCCGGACCCCGGAACGACCGAACCTGCCCGTCACCGTGCTTTCCGGCTTCCTCGGCGCCGGCAAGACCACGCTGATGAACCACATCCTCAACAACCGCGAAGGCAAGCGCGTCGCGGTCATCGTCAACGACATGAGCGAGGTCAATATCGACGCCGACCTCATCCGGGACGGCGGGGCCGATTTGAGCCGCACGGAAGAAACGCTTGTCGAGATGACCAATGGCTGCATCTGCTGCACGTTGCGCGACGACCTTCTCAAGGAGGTGCGGCGGCTCGCGGAGGACGGCCGGTTCGACTACCTCCTCATCGAATCGACCGGCATTTCCGAGCCGTTGCCCGTGGCGGCCACCTTCAGCTTCCGGACGGAAGAGGGCGAGAGCCTGGAGGATGTTTCGCGCCTCGATACGATGGTGACCGTGGTCGATGCCGCGAACCTCCTGCGCGACTACGCCTCGACCGATTTCCTCAAGGATCGCGGCGAGGCGCTGGGCGAGGAGGACACCCGCGCGCTGGTCAACCTGCTTGTCGACCAGATCGAGTTCGCCGATGTCGTCATTCTGAACAAGATCGACGCGGCAACGCCTGAACGACTCGACGCCGCGCGCAAGATCATCCGCTCGCTCAATTCCGGTGCGGAACTCATCGAAACCAGCATGTCGCGCGTGCCGCTGGACAAAGTCCTGAACACCGGGCGGTTCGACTACGACAAGGCCCAGGAACATCCGCTCTGGTTCAAGGAGTTGTACGGCTTTGCGGACCACAAGCCGGAGACGGAGGAATACGGCGTGCGCAGCTTCGTGTATCGGGAGCGCCGCCCGTTCCATCCGGAAAAATTCTATGCCTTCATCAATTCCTCCTGGCCGGGAGTCATTCGCGCCAAAGGGCATTTCTGGCTGGCCACCCGCCCGGAATGGGTCGGCGAGCTGAGCCAGGCCGGCGCCCTTGTGCGTCATGAGGCCATGGGCTTCTGGTGGGCGAATGTGCCGAAAGAGCGGTGGCCCGACCACCGGGAATGGCGCCGGTACATCGCCGACTCCTGGGATGCCGTTTACGGGGACCGCCGCCAGGAAATCGTCTTCATCGGCGCCGATATGGACGAGGCCGCGATCCGCCGCCGCCTCGACGCCTGCCTTGTCGGCGACGCCGATGCCGAAGCCATGCAGCCCGCAGCCTGGAAAATGCTGAAGGACCCGTTCCCGGCCTGGAAGCGGGCCGAGCCGTCGTGACCGGTCCGTCGGTATCCCTGGAAGGCGGTTTCGCCGGCGCGCCGGCTGCGTTCGGCGCAGGCATCGGGACGTGCGATGCGGCGGAAGGCCTCGCCGCCATCGGCAATCCCGGCATGGAATTCGTGATCTGGCGCCGCGCGCTGCCCCGGCGCTTGCAGACCTGGCTCGAACGAATGGACGCGTCGTGTCTTCCCGACCTGCGGGTTCTTGTCCGACCGGGCGACCTTCGAGGGGCGGTGGAGCCGCATTTGGATGACTGCGGTATGCCTCCGGGAGACCTGCGGGACCTGCTGCTTGGGGATCTCGACGATCTCGTCTCGGCGTTCGCCAGGATCATCCAAAGCGATCTCGTCGATGTTCGGCTGGAGCGCGTCAGCCACGATGCCTGCTGGAAGTTCCACCGCGACTATGTGGAAGCCCGCCTCCTGACGACATATCGCGGTCCCGCCACTGAGTGGGTCCAGCCGACCGACGCCGGGCGGGCGTTGCGCGAGCAGAAATCATACAAGGGACCGTTGGAGCGGCTCCAGGTCCACGACGTGGCGATTTTCAAGGGAAACCGCACCGGACCGGGCAGCGGAATCGTGCATCGCTCGCCGCCGGTCGCGGGCACGGGCTGCACGCGATTGCTGCTCTGCCTCAACAAGCCGTCGGCCGCATCCCCGAAGCCGTGGCCAGGAGGCTGTTGAACACAAGACGCTGCTATCGTGAATAGCGGGCTACCGACCGCTTCTGTATGCACGCGCAGTCGACCGCAAGGCTGGCCGGACACCGCAGACCACAAGCGCCCAGGCGCAGTACTAGCGAGTGCATTCTCCCCTCCCCGTTTGCGCCGGCCGCCCTACCCCTCCGGGTGGAAGTGGTCGTAGAGGCGCTTTGCGACCGTTTTCGAGATGCCGGGCACGGCCAGCAGGTCCTCGAAGCCCGCGCCCTCGACGCCGCGGGCGGAGCCGAAATGGTGCAGCAGCGCGCGCTTGCGGGCCGCGCCGATGCCGGCCACCTCGTCGAGCGGCGATTGCCGAACGGCCTTGGCCCGCCGCGCCCGGTGCGTGCCGATGGCGAAGCGGTGCGCCTCGTCGCGCAGGCGTTGCAGGAAATGCAGCGCCGGGTCGTGCTCCGGCAGCGAGAAGGGCGGCTTCTCCGCCATGAAGAAGCGCTCCCGCCCGGCATTGCGCTCCGGCCCCTTGGCGATGGCGGCGAGCGGCAGGTCCTCGATACCGAGTTCCGCCAGGACGCTTTGCGCCGAAGAAAGCTGGCCCGCGCCGCCGTCGATGAGCACGAGGTCCGGCCACGAGCCGCCGGCGCGCTCCGGGTCCTCCTTCAGGGCGCGCGAGAAGCGTCGGCGCAGCACCTCGCGCATCATGGCGAAATCGTCGCCGGGTGTGGCGTCGTCCTTGATATTGAACTTGCGGTAGGCGTTGCGGACCAGCCCCTCCGGCCCGGCGACGATCATGCCGCCGACGGCGTTCCGGCCCTGGATATGGCTGTTGTCATAGACCTCGATCCGCTCCGGCGGGCCTTCGAGGTCGAAGAGTTCGGCCACGCGCCCGAGCAGATCGCGCTGGGTCGCGTTCTCCGCCGAGCGGCGGGTGAGCGCGTCGCGGGCGTTGGCGAGCGCGTGATCGACCAGCTTGCGCTTGGCACCCCGCATCGGCCAGCGCAGATCGATGCGGCGGCCCGCCTTGAGGCTCAGCGCCTCGGCGAGCAGCGCGTCCTCGGCCGGGCGCGCGCTCAGCAGGATGCGGCGCGGCGGCGGCTTGTTGGAGTAGAACTGCCCGACAAACGCCGCGAGGAATTGCGCCGGATCGTGGTGCCGGCTGCCGGTCGGGAAATAGGCGCGGTTGCCGAAATTCTGCCCGGCGCGAAAGAAGAACACCTGGATGCAGGCCTGCCCGCCGTCGAAATGGGCCGCGATCACGTCCGCGTCGCCGACTCCCTCGACATTGATGTCCTGGTGCGCCTGCACGCGGGTCAGCGCCCGGATGCGGTCGCGGTAGAGCGCCGCGGTCTCGAACTCCAGCGCGTCGCTCGCCGCCTGCATGCGCTCCGAGAACGCCTGCTGCACGGACTGGCTCTGGCCGGAGAGGAAGGCGCGCGCCTCGGCGATGGCGGCCTCGTAATCCTCCTCCGAGACCCGGCCGACGCAGGGCGCCGAGCAGCGCTTGATCTGGTAGAGCAGGCAGGGCCGGGTGCGGCTGCGGAACACGGCGTCGGAGCAGGACCTGAGCAGGAAGGCGCGCTGGAGGGCGGTCAGGGTCCGGTTCACCGCGCCCGCCGAAGCGAACGGGCCGAAATACTCCCCCGGCCGCGAGCGCGCGCCGCGATGCTTGAGGATGCGCGGCCATTCGTGGTCGCGCGCGATCAGGATATGCGGGAAGCTCTTGTCGTCCCGCAGCAGCACATTATAACGTGGGCGCAACTCTTTGATAAGATTGATTTCGAGGAGCAGCGCCTCGACTTCCGTGTGGGTCGTCACCACCTCCATGGAGGCGGTTTCGGAGATCATGCGGCGGATGCGGTAGGGCTGGTTGTCGGGCCGGACATAGGCCGTGACGCGCCGGCGCAGCGACCGCGCCTTGCCGACATAGAGCACCTGCCCGCGCCGGTCGATCATGCGGTAGACGCCGGGCGTGAGCGGCATGACGCGCAGATGCCGGCGGATGGCCTCGACGCCTCCGGCCAGCCGCTGCGGGGCCTCCAGTTCGGTCTGCTCTTCCGCCATGCGCCTATCCCGCGCCGGCCGACGGTCCATACTCGACGACAACATAGGCGGCATAGACCGCCAGGAACAGGAGACCCGCCGGGCGCCCGAACCGGCCCCGGAACATCAGCCAGGAGACGAGCGCAACCGTCGCGGCCAGCATCACCCATACGGCGAGGTCCAGCAGGCGCCCCGGAACGTCGAGCGGGTGGACGGTCGCCACCACGCCGCCAATGGCCAGCAGGTTGAAGATATTGGCGCCCAGCACATTGCCGACCGCCACTTCGGGGTGGCGCCGGTAGGCGGAGACGACCGCCGTGGCGAGCTCCGGCAGCGAGGTGCCGACGGCGACCACCGTGACGCCGATCACCGCCTCCGAAACGCCGATTTCGCGCGCAAGGCCGATGGCGCCCACGACCAGCAGGTTAGACCCTCCGATGACGCAGCCAAGGCCGATGGCGAGCGTGCCGAGCACCATCCACAGCGGCTTGTCCGTCGCCGTCTCTTCCTCGACTTCGGGCGCGCCGCGGCCGCTCCGGGCGCGTCGGTAGGAGATCACGGTGAACGCTGCGAGGCAGACCAGCAGCAGCACGCCGTCGAACAGGACCAGGCTGCCGCTCAGAACGAGCGCGAGGAACAGCAGCGTCACCCCCATGACCGCGCAGCCCTCGAAGCGGACTTCGCGCGGCTCGACCGCCAGCGGATACACGCACGCCGCCGCTCCGAGGATCAGCAGGAGGTTGCAGATATTGCTGCCGACGATATTGCCGATGGCGATGCCCGGCGCGCCCCGGAATGCCGCCTCGAGGCTGACGAACAGCTCCGGCATGGTTGTGCAATAGGCGACCACGGTAAGCCCGACGATCAGCGGCGAGACCCCGAGCCGCGCGGCAAGCTGCACCGCGCCCCGCACCAGGAATTCCGCCCCGCCGAGGAGAAGCACGAAACCGCCGAGCAGTTGGAGGTAGATCATGAAGGGGTCTGCTTGGCCTGAAACGGGGAAGGAAGAAGCGCGGACACAGCGGCCGGCCACTACGCCGCGTCGCGGACAGGGTTTATCATGGCGTCGGGCGTCACGCGAATGACGCGGACGAGGAGGGAACGACGACGATGAGCCTGCCGCTGGACGACCGGACGCGCTTCGGCCTGATGACCCGCCTGCCGACGCCGGAGCTTGCCCGCAAGACGGTCGGGCTGCTGGACCGGCTGGAGTTCGACTCGATCTGGGTCGGCGACCATCTGGCCTTTACCTCGCCGATTCTGGACCCGTTCGTGCAGCTTTCCTATGCGGCCGCCCTGTCGCCGCGCCTCACCGTCGGGAGCGCCGTTTATCTGCTGCCGATGCGCCATCCGGCGGGGGTGGCCAAGCAGGCGGCCTCGCTGGACCATCTGGCGGAAGGCCGCTTCGTCTTCGGCATCGGCGTCGGCGGCGAGTTCCCGCCCGAATGGGAGCTTGCCGGCGTGCCGCACGGCGAGCGCGGCGCGCGCATGACCGAGGCGATCCAGGTGCTGCGGAAACTCTGGACCGGCGAGCCGGTCTCCCACGAAGGGCGGTTCTTTCCGTTCTCGGAAGTGCATATGCAGCCGGCATCCTTCACGCCCGGCGGCCCGCCGATCTGGTGCGGCGGGCGCCAGCCGGCGGCGCTCAGGCGGGCGGGCCGCATGGCGGATGGCTACATGTCCTATGTCATCACGCCGGAGATGTTCTCGGAGGCGCTCGGCACGATAGCCGCGGCCGCCGAGGAGGCGGGCCGGGAGATCGAGACCTTCGGCACCTCCCACCTGCTGTTCTGCTGCATCGACGAGACTTACGAAAAGGCGCTCGACCGGGCGGCGGAGCTGCTCTCGAAGCGCTACGCGATGGACTTCCGCCGGCCGGCCCAGCGCTATGCGGCGCTCGGCACGCCTGCCGACATCGCAGAGAAGATCGCCGCCTTCCACGAGGCCGGCGTGCGCCACTTCAACCTCGACTTCATCGGCGACCAGCCCATGCGCATCGAAGGGCTGCACCGCTTCGCCGAAGAGGTCCGCCCGCTCATCGCCTGAGCGCGGCGGCGGCCTCCCGCGCAGCGCGCTGCCCGTCGGCTATCGCCTCGGCAAGCGATCCGCCCCGGCGGGCGGCGCCGGCGGCGAACGCGCCCTCGCCCGCCAGCGCCGTTACGGGCTCAAGGCCGATGAAGACGAAGACGCCCGAGACCTCCAGCCGCCGCCCGTCTGCGAGCGTGACGCCCTCGACGCCGCCTTCGCCGTCGATGGAAGCAACCTCGCTGTTCCAGTGGAAGCTGAACTTCGGGTCGGCCGCCGCCCGCGCCCCGTAACCCCGCCTGGCCCGGAGCCGCCCGCTGCGCACGATCATCGCAATCGAGCGCGCATGGCCGGCGAGGTGCAACGCCTCCTGCAGGGCCGCGTCGCCGCCGCCCACCACCGCCACATCGGCGTCCCTGAAGAAGCCGGCGTCGCAGAAGGCGCATTGCGACACGCCGCGCCCGGTCAGCGCTTCCTCGCCCGGCACGCCCAGCCGGCGGAGCCTTGCGCCGGTCGCCGCCACGACCGCCTTCGCCCGGTAGCGGCCGCGGTCCGTTTCGACGATCCGGCGGCGGCCCTGCGCGCGGACGGCCTCCACATGCTCCTCGTGGAAGCGCACGCCCGCGGCCGCGAGCCGCTCCTTCCAG
>JAJEAZ010000535.1 GCA_022824105.1 Alphaproteobacteria bacterium | reverse complement strand
GCAGGGCCAGCAGCAGCGCGGCCAGCAGGCAGGAGAACAGCACGACGCGCCGGAAGCGCCGGTCGGAAAGCTGCGCGAAGGCCTTGAGGAGGTCCGCGATCACGCCGCGCCGCCTTCCTCCAGCCCGTAGGCGCGGGCGAGCAGCCGGATCGGATGCTCCACCGTCCGCGCCCTGCCGCCGGGGGCGAGCCGCGCCATGCCCTGCGCGATATGCAGGGCGGCGAGCGGGCATTCGGACGCGACATGGCCGCCGGATTCGAGCGCGCGCTCGGCCGTCGGGCGGCCGAGGCGGAGCGCGGTCTCGAAATTGTCCTTGAGGCAGCCCCAGACGCCGCCGTGGCCGGAGCAGCGTTCGATGATCTCCACTTCCGCGCCGGGAATGAGCGCCAGCAGGTCTGCCGCCTTGCGGCCCATGTCCTGCGCGCGGGCATGGCAGGCGAGATGGACCGCAACCGGCCCGTCGAGCGGGGCCAGTCCCTCCGCCAGCCCCTCGCGCCCGGCAATGTCCACGACATATTCGCTGAGGTCGAACACCGAGTGCGCGAGCCGGGCCACGTCCTCATTGCCGGGCAGGATCGACGGCCATTCGAATTTCAGCATCAGCGCGCAGGACGGCGCCAGCGCAACGATGTCGTAGCCGGCATCGACGGCGGCCAGCAGCTCGCCGGCGATTCGCCCCGCGCGCCGGGCCGCGGTTTCGATGTCGCCCTGCTCCAATTGCGGCATGCCGCAGCAGCCGGGATGGAGGATGCGCGTGTCCACCCCGTTCCGGGCGAGCACGGCGCGGGCGGCGAGCCCGGTCTCCGGATTGTTGTAGTTGCCGAGGCAGGTGGCGTAGAGCGCGGCCTTGCGCCCGAACGCCGGCGCGGCCTCGTTCAGCGCCGGCGCGCCCGCCATGGCGCGTTGCTCCAGGCTCTCATGGTGGAAACGCGGCAGCGCGGCCTCGCGGTGGACGCCCGCCAGGCCCTCGACCAGCGCGCGCACGGGCTCGTTCGCCGTATCCAGCGCCCAGTTGGCGAGCGGGGCCGCCATGCCGGCGAGGCGGCCGTTGCGGTCGGTCGCGGCGATCTCGCGGTCCTCGAAGCGCCGCTCGCCGCGCCGGAACTCCGCCGCCCGGTGGCGCAGCATCAGGCGCGGGACATCCACCTCCAGCGGGTGCGGCGGCGCATAGGGGCATTCGGTCCGGAAGCACATGTCGCAGAGCGTGCAGGCATCCGCGACCGCCCTGAAATCCGCCGAATCGACCGTGTCGAGCCCCGCCGACGGCGCCCTGTCGACCAGATCGAACAGCCTCGGAAAGGCGTCGCACAGGCCGGAGCAGCGCCGGCAGCCGTGACAGACCTCGAAGGTCCGCCGGAGTTCGGCGTCAATGGCGGCCGGGTCCCCGAATTCCGGCGTGTCCCAGGCCAGCGGGCGGCGCATGGGCTCGACCCCCATTGCGGAAATGCAGGCGAGTCTATGGGACCGCCGCCGATAGTCCAGCCGGCGCGGCCTACCGGCGCGGAAAGTTGGGCCGGTCGGGCCCGTAATGCTCCGCCAGATAGTCGAGGATCACCGCGAGCGCGCCCTCCTCTATCGGCTCCATCTCCTGCTCCTCGACCATCCACACCATGAGCTCGTCCCATTGCTCGCGCGTCAGGCCCTGCTGCACGACGATCCGCTCCGAGTGGCAGGGCGTGCAGGCGTCGAAGGTCTCCGACGCGCCCGGCGCGCTGACCATCAGCCCGAAATCCTCCGGCTCCGCCGGCCCGGCAGCCGCCGAAGCCGCCGGTGCGGGCGGGCCGAACGCGGCCGGGCTGTCGCCCATCCCGTTCAGGAAGGCGATGACATCGGCGCGGTCCCGTTCGCGTTTCAGGCCGGCGAAGCTCATGGAGCCGCCCTTCACCAGCGCGCGCGGTTTCGTCAGATAGGCGTCGAGGCGCGCGAGCGTCCAGCTGCCGCCGAACGCCGTCATCGCCTTCGAATAGCGGAACCCTTCCCTCGCCCCAACAGGCCCGCCGACAATGCCCCAGAGATTGGGTCCGATCTTCTTGCGTCCGCCCTTCCCGGCCGTGTGGCAGGCGGCGCATTTGCGGAAGACCGTCTCGCCGCGCACGGGATCGGCCGCGGCGAGGCGTTCTTCCAGGTCGGCCGCGCCGGCGGGCGCCGCCGCTGCGCAGGCGAGCAGCAGCGCCGCCGCGATGACGGTGCGCATCGGCCTGCGGTCAGGCGACGCGCAGGGCCACCCGGTGCATGGTGTTGTTGAGATAGCCTTTCGGGTTCCAGTCGATGGCGAAAGGCTGCATCTCGCCGGCGCTGTCGGTCGCCCGCGCCCAGACCTCGTAATAGCCGGCCTCGGGGAAGGCGATGCTGCGCCGCCAGTTCTGCCAGGCGCCCGGATTGACCGGCCCGTCCAGCTCGGCCGCCATCCAGCTCTTGCCGAAGTCGATGGAGAGATCGACCGCCGAAACGGTGCGGTCCCCCGACCAGGCATGGCCGCGCACCTCGACCTCCCGGCCCGCCGCGCCGCCGTTCGCCGGCGCCGTCACCAGGCTCTTCACCGGCATGCGCTCGATGATCTCGAAATCCTCCGTCGGCACCTTGTCGCCGGGGGCGACCGGGTAGGCGGGCACCCGGTAGGATTTGCCGGTCATCTTCGGCCCGTCATGCACGATGTCGCGGAGTTGGATGCGCTGCAGCCATTTCTGCGAGCAGGAGCCCGGCCAGCCCGGCACCACGAGGCGCAGCGGCGCGCCGTTCTGCCTGTGCAGCGGCCCGCCGTTCATCGCAAACGCGATCAGCACATTGTCGGTCATGGCCTTGGCGATGGGCACGCCGCGCGAGATCGGCAGCTTGCCCTCCTTGCCGGAGAGGTGGGTGTCGGCGCCGTAATGCGCGGTATAGACCGCGTCCGGCTTCACGCCGGCCTTCTTCAGCACGTCGGCGAGCCTCACGCCGGTCCACTCCGAGCAGCCGACGGCGCCCACGGTCCACTGGTTGCCCCTGGCCGGCGGGTCGAAAAAGGCCCGTCCGTTGCCGCCGCATTCGATGGTGAGCGCCATCGTCACCACCTCGAACCCGGCCTTCAGGTCCGCGATGGTCAGCTCCATCGGGTTGTCCACCAGCCCGTCCACGGCGAGCGTCCAGCCTTCGGCATCGGCGTCTTCCGGCGGCAGGCCGTTATTGCGGATGAAATGCCGGGCGGTGGGCGTGATCGCGTCGTCGAGCAGGTGCGCCGGCGTCTCGGCGTTGATCGGCCGGTCGTTCAGCAGGGTCAGGCCGTCCTTGCCGACCAGCACGTCCTCGGAGGCGAAGGCGGCCGGCACCAGCCCGCGCGGCATGTTGGCGTAGAACGGGATCGTCATGCCGAGCAGCCCGCCGGCGGCCGCCAGCCCCGCGCCGGCGAAGAAGCCGCGCCGGCTCAACCCCGGCGCCGGCTCGAAAAACTGCCGGCGCGCCTCGTCCGGGTTTTCCGCGAAATAAGCGTAAAGGCCCTTGTTTTCGTGGGAATCCTTCGGCATGGCTTTCTCCTCGTTCGTTCGTCGGTCAGTGGATGCCGCGCATTTCCGGGATGTGCTCGGAGGCCCGCCAGAAGCGCCCGATACTGTCGGCATGGGCGGCGGCCGCGGCGGCCTCTTCGCCGGGCTCCGGGCGCGGCTCCAGGTCGAAATGGTCGTAGCGGTTCCGGCCGCGCACCAGCGAGGCGGACAGGCGCACCGGCGTGAGCGCGTGGCGGACATGGGCCGGGATGTAGCTGATGCCGATGCCGATGCGCCGCCCGGTCGAGCGGTTCGGGCCGGAGGTGTGCATGGTCATCGTGTGGTGGAAGGAGACCTCGCCCGGCTCGAACTCCAGGGCGACGGCGCCGGCCTCGTCCATCTCGCGCTGGATGGTCTGGCCGCGCGAAAGCATGAGCGTCTCGTCGTCCCTGTCGCGGTGCTGCACCTGGCCCTCCAGGTGCGAGCCCGGCAGGAAGCGCAGGCAGCCCATCTCCCTGGTCGAAGGGGTGAGCGCGACCCAGGCGGTGATCTGTTCGTGGGGTTCGAGGCCGAAATAGGTGCCGTCCTGGTGCCAGGGCACGGTGGAGTCGCTGCCGGCCTCCTTGATCCAGACGGTGGTGTGGAAGACCAGGATGTCCGGGCCGATGACCGCCTCCACCATGTCCAGCAGCTTCGGATGGCGCACCAACTCCGCCGCCCAGGGGAACAGCAGGTAGGGCTTGACGCGGTTGTTCGATTGCCGCCTCCCGGGCTTGCGCTC
>JAJEAZ010000222.1 GCA_022824105.1 Alphaproteobacteria bacterium | reverse complement strand
AGCCGAGCGCCTCCAGCCGCCGCGCCAGCTCGTTGCGGTAATGCGCCCCGATCAGCTTCTTGTTCCGGCGGATCGCCGTCGCCTCGATGCTCCGCCACTCGCCCGCCCCGTTCCGGGTCATGTTCGCCACCACGCAGTGCGTGTGCAGCTGCGGGTCGAGATTGCGGCTCGCAAGATGCCGGAAGGCCGCCGCGATCATGCCGTGCGCCTTCACACGCGGCCGCCTCCGCGTCGCCGGGTCCCAGCCCCGCGTCTGCAACAGCTCCGCCTCCACCCGGTCCAGCGCCGCGCGCACCGCCTCGTCATGCGCGCGAATCACCCGCTTGTCCCCGTGCAGCAGCGCCGCCAGCGATACCGACTTCGGCGCCGAAAGCGTGATGTCCACTCCCGGACGGTGCTGGTGCTCGCCGTCGCGCACCCGGCCCAGCCGGATATCCGTGCCGGGCACATGTCCCAGCAGGATCGCGTTGAACTTCTTCGGCGATACATGCCGGCCCAGGCCCAGCGCCCGCGCCGCCTGCCCGTGCCAGAAGCTCGCCCGGCGGTGCTCCGGGTCCCCCTTCGCGTAGTAGCCGTCCTGCTCGAAATAGTGGACCGTCGAACTCGCCGACCCGATGTCCGTCACCGTCGCGACCATGACGGCATCCTAACCCGAAGGGCGGCACAGGGGCAGGCGCGCATCCCGGCGCCGGCGGCCGACTGCACGGCAATCCATTCGAAATTTGGGGGTTGCCGCTATTTGCGCCCATGTGCCAAAGTCCGTCTCGCAATCTTCGATGCGTCCCGCTCTGTCGGGTCGCTCGCCGAATACAAGAGCCTCATACCCGGCGAGGGGTAGCTCCCCGCGCTTGGCGAATAGGCGGGGTCTCGAATGTTCACGCATCGAAGATTGCAACGGCCCGACGCCAGCCGTCGGTCGAGTCGTTGTTTCGCTGTGCGGCAGAGAGGGGATCATTTGGGGTACACGAATCCATTCTGGAGCAAACCTGGAAACCTTGATTGCCCTTGGGGCTTTTCTGACAGGAGGTAAGAAAAGTTGTTATCGACAACATCCCAATCTCGAATGAAACTCGCGCCACTCATGATGGCCGGTTTCGCCATCTTTCTCGTCGCTGGCTGCCAGCCGACTGGGGTTCAGAATGCTCCCGGGACACCGACAGCCTATCAGGATACACGCACGTCGGGGTTGGTCCGTGGCACCGGTATCGAATCCCAAGACATCGAAAGCATGGTGGACAAGATGGTCCGGAACATGCTGGCCAATCCAACGCTCGCCAACGCGGCGGCGACACCCCGGGTGATTGTGGACGCAGCCTATTTCGAGAACGAGAGTTCCCAGAGGCTCAACAAGAACGTTCTTATCGATCAGCTCGCAACGCAACTCCAGATCGCCGCCAACGGTCGCATTCAGTTCGTGAATCGCGAATTCATCGACATGGTTGAAAAGGAACGCGCACTCAAGCGGGCGGGCAAGACCGATGTCGGCACAGTCGGCCTGACACAGGCTGTCGCAGGGGCTGATTACCGACTCAACGGGCGCATCACATCGCTCGATTCACGGGCTGCAAGCGGGGCACATGAACGCCTGATGAATATCGTGTTCCGCATGACGGACCTCGAAAGCGGTATCACGGTATGGGCGAACCAGTACAGCTTCAAGAAAGCAGGACAGGACGATGTTGTTTACCGCTGAGTCCCAGTCAACACCAAGATTGAAAATCTTAGCCGCCGCGACTGCTGCAATCTTTGCGCTAAGCGGGTGTATGTCAACGACGGTTGCGCCGCAACTGGGCGCGGAGAAGCGAGTAGGCACAAAGCCACAAACGGACGAAAAGAAGGTACAGTCTTATCTTGCCGACAAGCCGTCTGAAACGCACAAGTTCTATTCGAGAGTTGTGAGGGAAAACGAGAGAAACCGTGTTCTGAACCTACTGCGCGCCGGCTTGGTTTCGATGGAACTGGGGCATCACGACCTTGCGGCACAATCGTTTGACGAAGCTCTGATCACCATCGAGACGGTCTACGCAGATAGCAAACAGGCAGAGCAAGCGCGCAGTATTTTCTCCGCAGAAGACCGCAAAATCTTTCGTGGGGAACCCTATGAACGCGCCATGGCGTTCTATTATCGCGGTGTCCTCTACCTGATGGGGGGTGATTACGAGAATGCCCGAGCCAGCTTCAAATCGGGAGTGTTGCAGGACACACTGGCAGAACAGAATAGGTATCGCGGAGACTTCGCGATTCTGGACTTTTTGGCCGGGTGGGCGTCGCAGTGCAATGCTAACTCGGACATAGCCGTGGAGGCTTATTCCTTAGCAAAGAAGCACAACCCAGAGGTGGTGCTCCCCAAGTTAGAGCACGACCTGTTGGTGCTATCAGACCAAGGTTATGCACCATATAAGTCAAGTGTCGGCGAGCACGGAGAGCAACTAAAAATAATCAAAGCATGGCAAGCACGCAGCTATGATATAGACCAGACGTTTCAGCTGAATGGTTCTGATCAAGTCCTTGCAAATTCGGAGAATATACTTTGGCAGGCGCAAACCCGAGGCGGACGTGAGTTCGATACTATTCTTGATGGCAAAGCGCAGTTCAAGAACCAAATGCAACAAGTGTCAGAGGTTTCGGGGTTCGCCTTCGATGTTTTGTCAGAAAATCCGGCCAATATGGTGAATTTGGGCGTGGTGGGTTTGGGCGCTGCTGCTGCCACCGGTGTGCTTTCCATGGTTACTTCGGCAGCATCCGAGGCGGCAAAGCCTCGAGCTGACACACGGCGATGGAACAATCTGCCGGAATCGGTCTTCTACGGTACATACCGGATCGATACGGGTACCGGTAGCCTGGACGTCGGGGGCCTTCCGGGTGGCCGATTCCACTTGGGCGGAGACGAGCGGTGCCAGGTGGTCTGGACACGCGACCCGGCTACCCCTCTTTGAAAGCGGACGAACGCAGCGAGACAAGTAGCATGAAAGACAAGCGAGTTGTGAAAACGATCACCGCCGCAGTCCTGGCGGTAACGGTGGCCGGCTGTCAGCAAACGGCGCGGGTGCTGCCGGCCCCGCAATGCGACTTCCGCGCCATCAAGGCGCTAGGGCCGGCCCAAGGGGCGGTGCTGGTGCCGCTAGTGCCGGGATCGGCGGAGGTTATGCCGCTCAACGCCGTCAACATCACTGACGCCGCAATCACCAACAAGATTGTGACGCAATCGACCAATGCGCGTCGGGAAGCGAATGGAGACGTAACGGTATTTGCGCGTTTGGTGAATTGCACGGACTATCCGTTGCAACTCGAAGCCCGGACACATTTCCTCGACGCCGGCCAGATCGACGCCGAGCCGGTTACGGCATGGACCCGGCTGCATGCGACGGCGCACGGTCTTGTCGGCTACACGACCCGCTCGACGGCCGGTTCGGCGGTCCAGAGTTACCTTATCGAGGTGCGGGAGGGACGGTGATGGGGCACCATATGCTCGCAGCGGCGTTCGCAGCCTTTCTGGTTGCGTTTGCAGTCGAAGCGGCGGCGACCGATGAAACGCGCCCGCTTTACCGCGAACAGCCGCAAAGTCTCAACCGGCAGGGCCAGCCACCCGTCCTGGCCCCGGCACCGACTCCCGAACCGGCAGTCGCCGTGCAAGTCGAAGTTCCCACTCCACAGACACGCGATGCGTTTCGGACCGCCTACAGGCGCGCTGGCTCGCCCCGGCTGGCAGTGTTCTGGAATCGGGTGTTCAGCGACGGGTTACGCGATATGGAAGCCGGCCACCGGATTGTCTTCGAAACATCGAGCGCAAAGGCGTCCGGCGGTGCGGACAAGGAGTTTTCAGAGCGTAAGACCGGGCGCGTTGTCCTCAAAGCCGAGAGTCGGGCAGATACAGGCCGTCGTGGTTCGCCAGTCACCGAGATTGGGGAGTTCCGCTTCCAGGCCGGTTATCTACAGCCTCTCGTCCGCGCAGGCGCCAACGTCATAGACCGTGCGACGATCATGCGGATTACCGATGCCGAGCGCCGCTTGCGGGACTCCGCCGTCCCCCTTGACGACCGGCAGCTGATTGAAACTGCTGCGCTGACGGACCATGCGGACTTGCTGATCCAGATTGCATTGTCTCCTTCGGCCGAATCGAAAACAGGCGTCTTCTTCCATGTAACGATTCTGGAAGTGAAGACCGGCCGCATCCGGGCCAGCTTCTTCCACGATGGAACCTTCCCGAAGCCGCCGGGTCCAAAAGTATGGAAGACGGTACGAGGCGGATATATCCAGGTCACGGAAGAGCCGAAAACCGCGGAACCCAAAGTCGACCTCGAACGGATGGGGCGCGTCCTGTCCGAGAAGACAATGGTCGCTCTGGCGGAGCTCTAGAATCGAGGGAGGAGGCATCTCATGCCGAGATATCCGATTATCGCTGCGTTGGCTGCCGCACTCCTCGGCGGTTGCATGTCGGACAATGTCAGCCCGCGCCAAGGTATCGGCACCCTGACCGGGGCGGTGGGTGGCGCTTTTCTCGGTGAAAAAGTCGGCAAGGGACGAGGGCGCGTTCTGGCGACAGCGGTCGGAACGCTTGCTGGCGCTGCCGTCGGCTCGGACATCGGTCGGAGCCTCGACCGCGCCAACGCCGCGTACATGACACGCGCACCGGCCGCCCACAGCCAGCAGACGCCGGTTCCGGGTTTTGCGCCACCACACCAGCCGGGCGGCACCCGATATTATGCTCCGACAAGCCAGAACGGAGCCACATACGCCGGGACAATGATTCGCGATGCGCAGGATTGTCGCGTGCTAGACGAAGGCGGTCTCAGGCCCAGCTACGCCTGCCGAAACAAACTCGGGCAGTGGTTCGTTCTGCAATAGGCGGGCGCTGGTTTCGGCGTCTGGATGCGCGATCCTTGGGGCCACATCCAAAATCCGCCATCGCCTCCTCGAAGGCAATTGTCCGGTTTCGGGCATGGTGTTGAAGACCGGTACGGGCGACAACGACTGGGCCGCGCCCGGAAGTGGAGGCTCAGGAGGAGCCCGCGTCAGACGCCATGACCCGCGCCATCTCCTTACCGATGCGCTCGGCCGCCGCCTCGATGTCACGGTCCGCCAGATGCGCGTAGCGCAGCGTCATCTGCACGTTCGAATGCCCGAGCAGGCGGGAGACGACGGAGACCAGCACGCCGGTCCTGATGGCACGGCTTGCCATGTCGTGCCGTAGGCCGCGAAGGCGGACGTCCCCGATGCCGGCTTCGGGCCAGATGCGGTGCCAGAACCGGAGGTCGGGATATCGCGGACGGGCCGGGTCGAGCGGAAAGGGAAACAAGAACAGGCTTCCAGTGCGCGGCTGCCGGGCGGTCGGCAGATTGCGGAGCAGGCTGCGATGGCGGCGTTCGTGTTCAACGCGTTGCTGCCGGACATGGCGAAGCGGGGCCTGCGCGAGGAACGGGGCGCGCTTCTCGCGGTCCATTTCGGCAGCGAGCGCGCGGCGGAAATCTCTGCCGGGGCCGACCGCCGGGCGGCGGAACGCGGCCTCGCGCCGTGACCCTGTCTTGCGGACGGACGGGCCTTCGGTTCTGCGCTGCCGATTGACAATGTCCGCTCCGCCGTGTTCTGCTTCGGGTAGAGAGGGGCGCGTGACAGTTGCGCGCGAAGCCGGAGGGCGTCGTCGGAACATGGCGTTGACATCGCCGGGTCTGAACGTGCTTACAATTAAGCCGTGCGCCGTGCGCCGTGCGCCGTGCGCCGGATATTGTCCGGAGCTAACCGGCTCTTCTGAGCTTCCTCCGCCCGCCAAGGGCGGATTTCCTGTCGATACGATCTTCGCCGCCGCCGGGCTTCCGGCGCAGCGGGCGCTTTCGTGCGCCCGGCTTCCGGGCCTCCGCTCGTTCCGAGGGCTCCTGCCGCAGCGCCGGACCGGGGCGGCAGACCGCGGTCGGCGACGGGGCATATCGACAATTCCCGGTCTTGTCTGTCTCGAATGGGAGGAATCCTTGTGAACATCGCAACAGTCCAGAAGAGGTCAATGGCCCTTCCGCTCATTGCCATGCTGGCGCTTGCCGGCTGCGGGGGCGGAGGGGGAAGCAACGCCATGAACACGGGCGGGCCGCAGCCTCCCGGCACGGGGACCGGACAGCTGCCGCCGCCGGCCAGCCAGCCGGTTCCGACCCTGGCCGAACTCATCCCGGATCCGGCCAACACGTTCGCGGCGCTTTCCGGGTCCATCTCTCAAGACTTCGATTCGGCCACAGCAGCTGTTACGGACCGGTTCTCGATCAAGTCCGTCGCCAGCGACGGCGCCGGCGGATACCATGTGACCTATGTGCTCGACGGCCGGGACGAGACCGTGCATTTCGAGAGCCGGCACCTCGGGGCCGGTGGAAGCGATACCGCATACACTACGGAAGAAGGGCACTGGCTCTGGTCCTACACAGGCTCGTTCCATGGCGTCCATTACGCAGAGGCTTGGGAGTCCTCGTATTTCCGGGCTCTCGGCTCCTCCCATCCGGAAGGCGCGAGGATTTTCTCGGCCTACGGCACCCCCACCCCGTCAGCCGACATGCCTGCTACAGGAACGGCAACGTATGCCGGGCGCATGACCGCCGATGCCTACGACAATACGCTGGACTCGATTTCAACCCGGGCGGCGCGCTCGCAATTTCAGGGTTCCGTGGTCCTGACGGCGGATTTTGCCGATGCGACCATGGAAGGACGCATCTATCGCCTCAGGGTGCGGCCCCCCGGCGAGACCGCCTACAACAATCTTGCCTCGACCAACCGGGTGGAAATCACCGAAGGCGCGATTGCCGACGGACAGTTCACCGCCGCACTGACCGGCGTGGACGACAATACGAACGCGCCGCTGGCTGAGAGCGTGCGCGGGTTCAGGGGAGATGTGTCCGGCCAGTTCTACGGGCCGGCCGCCGAAGAGTTCGGTGCGGTCTTCAGGGTGACCCGCTCCGCGGCCGCTGACGACGACTGGACCGTGCTGGGGAACCTCAGGGCCGCGCGCGCGGACCTCATCGGCGGACAGGCCGACAACGAGCCGTTTTCGGCCGGCGTCAACAGGCTGGACTACTCTTCCGCATCGCCCCGCATCGAGGCCCAGGGTGCGGACAACCGGGTGACCGCCGTCGCGTCGGACGGCGCCGAAGGATACAGGATTTCCTATCTGGTCGAGGGAACGCCGCAGATCGTGACCCTGAGCGCCGATGACATCGGCAATCTGAGGCCCGAGGCATACAGCAGGAGGGATGGAACCCAGGGCTGGTTTCTGAGGCGGCCCAACTCGCCTGGAGGACGGCCGCTGGGACGGCATTACAGTGTCAAGGACTGGGCGGCCACCACCTATCCTGACGGAGCGTCGCCTTCGATCGCTTCCGGTATCTGGGGAACCATTGTCCACGGGCGGAGGACGGCGTCTGCGAGCATGCCCGGAACCGGCAGCGCTACCTATGCCGGAAATGCAGCCGCCTATGTCTTCGATCCCGCTCCGGGCGAGGGGCGGGCCGGGTCCACCTGGTCGGAGGGCTACAGGGGACGCTTGAGCCTGACGGCGGACTTCGCGGCGGGCAGCATCTCCGGTCGCATATCCGAAGTCGAGCACAGCTCGCGATTTTTCGAGACTGCCTCGTATCGCGCCGTTGCCGGAGGGGCGTTCACCATCGCCAACGGCTCCATACAGGGGAACGCGCTGTCGGCGGACCTGTCGGGCCTGGGCTATAGCGGCATGGTTGCCGGAGCCTTCTACGGCCCGGTCGCCGACGAAACCGCCGGCGTCATGCAGGCGACCGGCGCAGACGGCAAAATCCTCCACGGCTGGTTCGGCGGCGCCCGCCAGTAAGACCACTCGCAGGTGCGTGCGGGCGCATTCCTGGCTGCGGTCGCGGCGGCGCTGCTGTTCGCCGCGACCGCGTCTGGCCAGACGACCGATGTTCCGGACGGGATCACCGACATGCAGTTCGGCCGGCTTCTGTTCGAGGCCGGCCGTTTCCGTGACGCGCGGGCGTTCCTGCAGCAGGCCCGGCCCGCCGATGAAGAGGAGAGGATCGAGCGGCTGTTCCTGCTGGGCCTCGCCGAGGCCCGCCTCGGCCACCTGCGCGATGCCGCCGAGCGCTTCGAGGCGATCCTGGCCGTCCGTCCGGAGTTGACGCGGGTCAGGCTGGAACTGGCCCGCGTCTACGGTCTGCTCGGGCGCGACGGGAAGGCCCGGTTCCATTTCGAGGCCTCGCTCGGCGACGAACTGCCGTCCTCGGTGGAGGATGCGGTCGAGGCCTGGCTCGACCGGATCGACGCGCGCAGGCGCTGGTCGATCTCGATTTCCGCTGCGGTCCTGCCCGAGAGCAACCCGGTGAAGCGCACGGACGATGAAGAGGTGCGTATCGGCGGCGTGCCGTTCCGGCTCGACGAGGATGCGCGTGAGGCCTCGGGGACGGGACTGCTGCTGAGCACGGGGACGCAGTATTCGCCGGTGCTTTCCGGCGACTGGCGCGGCGTGCTGGCGGCCTCCGGGGCGGCAAAGCTCTACGAACAATCCGACTGGAACGATATCTCCGTGCAGGGCGATGTCGGGGTGGCCCGGCTGTTCGACCGGGGCAGCATATCGGGTGGTCTCCGCATCGGCAGACGCTGGCTGGGCGGCGAGCGCTACAACGACGGCATCGGGCCCTGGACGCGCGGGCGCCTGCGGCTCTCGCAGGCGCTGCGCCTCGACGGCGCGCTCGCCTCCGAACGCCGCAACCATCCCGACAATCCCGGCCTGGACGGATGGACGGTCAATTTACGCCCCGGTCTGGACTATGCGCTCAGCTCAGCAACGACCCTCCGGGCCGAGCTCGAACTCGAACATGTCGATGCCCGCGAGGACCATCACGGCAGCCGCCTGGGCGGGCTCGCCGTCTCGCTCTCCCATGCCTTCCGGGGCGGCCTCTCGGTCTCGCCCCGGATGTCCGTCCACTGGCGGCGTTATGGAGGCAAGGACCCTCTCTTCGGCAAGAGGCGCTCGGACCGACAGATGCGCCTCTCGGTGAACCTGCTCCACCGCGCGCTGCAATATCGCGGCTTTGCACCCTGGGTCGGCTGTTTCGTCGAGTGGAATCGGTCCAGCATCCCCATCAACGGCTATCGCAACCAGGGCGGCGTGTTCGGGGTCTCCAGGACTTTTTAG
>JAJEAZ010000415.1 GCA_022824105.1 Alphaproteobacteria bacterium | reverse complement strand
GATCGGTCGATTACGGTCGCGATGTCTGAGGCGTGTGCGGAGAGGTTGGTAGCCAAGCCGCGCGCCGAGTCCAAGCAAAAAATGATAGAGAAGGCCGCCTTTGGTGTCGCAGCGGGCGCGGTGGGGATATGTTTGCCGGCCGGTTGCCGCAGGCGCGGCGCCCTGGAAGAAAGCGTTCGGCGATGGCTCGGGTGGCAAGGCGCGGGGGTTCCTGAAGGATGGCAAGTCCGGATTTTTCGATCCTGCCTTCCGTGGACCGCCTGCTGGAGGACCCCGCCCTTTCCGCGGCGGCGACGGAATACGGGCGGGCCGAGGCGCTGGCGGGTGCGCGGCAGGCGCTCGCCGATGCGCGGCGGACGCTCGGAGCCGGCGGCGCGCTCGATCCCTCGTCGCTCGGCCCGGCGGCGGCGGCGCATATCGCGGCGCGCGGGCGGCCGTCGCTCCGGCGGGTGTTCAACCTGACCGGCGTTGTGCTGCACACCAATCTCGGCAGGGCCCCGCTCCCGCAGGAGGCGATTGCCGCGGTCGCGGAGGCCGCCGGCAATTGCAACCTCGAATACGACCTCGAGACCGGCCGGCGGGGAGACCGCGACTCCCATGTAGAGGCGCTGCTGACCGAACTCACCGGCGCGGAAGCGGCGCTGGCGGTCAACAACAACGCCGCCGCGGTCCTGCTGGTGCTGAACAGCCTCTCGGCGGGCCGCGACGCGCTGGTGTCGCGCGGCGAGCTGGTCGAGATCGGCGGCTCCTTCCGGATGCCGGAGATCATGGCCCGCGCCGGCGCCCGCATGGTCGAGGTCGGCACGACCAACCGCACCCATGCGAGCGATTTCGAGGCCGCCATCGGTCCGGACACCGGCTGCGTGATGAAGGTGCATACCTCCAACTATGAGGTCGTCGGCTTCACGGCGTCGGTGCCGGACGACCGCCTGGCCCGTATCGCGGAGGCGGCGGGCGCGCCCTATGCGGTCGATCTGGGCGCGGGCCAGCTTGTCGATCTCGCGCGCTACGGGCTGCCGCAGGAGCCCATGCCGGGCCAGGCGCTCGCCGCCGGGGCCGGGCTCGTCACCTTCAGCGGCGACAAGCTGCTGGGCGGCCCGCAGGCCGGCATCATCGTTGGGCGCGCAGACCTTGTCGCCCTGCTGAAGCGGAACCCGATGCGCCGGGCCATGCGGCTCGGCAAGCTCTCCCTCGCGGCGCTGGAAGCGGTGCTGCGGCTTTACCGGGACCCGGACCGGCTGGCCGAACGCCTGCCCGCGCTCCGTGCGCTGACCCGCTCCGTCGAGGAGATCGAGGCCCAGGCGCACCGGCTCGCGCCGGCGATGGAGGGCGCGGAGGTCGTGACCGTCGCCAGCCAGATCGGCTCCGGCTCGCTGCCGGTGGAGCGCCTCGAAAGCCGGGCGCTGGCGCTGTCCGCGCCGGGCGGCAAGGCGCTGGAGGCGCGCGCGGCGGCCTTCCGCCGGCTGCCCGTCCCGGTCATCGGGCGCATCTCCGAAGGGCGGCTGCTCTTCGACCTGCGCACGCTTGACGACGAAGACGCATTCCTGTCCCAACTGGCCCCATGATCGTCGCGACCGCCGGGCATATCGACCACGGCAAGACCTCGCTGGTGAAGGCGCTCACCGGAACGGACGCCGACCGGCTGCCGGAGGAAAAGGCGCGCGGGCTTACCATCGACCTGGGCTTCGCCTACTGGCAGGCGGGCCCCGGCCAGACCGTCGGCTTCATCGACGTGCCGGGCCATGAGCGCTTCATCAAGAACATGCTGGCCGGCGTCACCGGCATCGACGCGGCGCTGCTGATCGTGGCCGCCGACGACGGGCCGATGCCGCAGACCCGCGAGCATCTGGCGATCCTCGACCTGCTGGGCGTACAGCGCGGCATTATCGCCGTGACCAAGGCCGACCGCGCGGAGCCGGAGCGCGTGCAGGCGGTTGCCGAAGAGGCGCAGGCGCTGGCTGCGGACACGGGGCTCGCCGGTGCGCCGGTGTTGCCCGTCTCCGCGATAACGGGCGAGGGTGTGCCGGAATTGCAGCGCCTGCTGCAGCGGCTTGCGGGCGCGGTCGGGCGCCGCCGGGCGTCGGGGCGTTTCCGGCTCGCGGTGGACCGCAGCTTCACCCTGCGCGGCGCGGGCCTCGTGGTCACCGGCACGGCCTTTTCGGGCGCGGTCAAGGTCGGCGACCGGCTGCTGGTCTCGCCCGGCGGGGTCGAGGCGCGGGTACGCGCCATCCACGCCGAAAATGTCGAGGCCCATGCCGCCCAGGCCGGGCAGCGGGTGGCGCTCAACCTCGCCGGGGCCGGCCTGCGCCGCCACGCCGTCTCGCGCGGCGACTGGTTGCTGGCGCCCGAGGCCCACGGGCCGACGCGCCGGATCGACATAAGGCTGAGAGTGCTCGGCAGCGAGGCGCGGCCGTTGCGGGACCGCACGCCCGTGCATGTCCATCTGGGCGCGGCGGATGTGACCGGCAGGGTCGCGGTGCTGGACGGGCCGTCCATCGCGCCGGGCGCGGCCGGCTGGGCGCAATTGCTGCTGGACCGCGAGATCGGCGCGCTTGCCGGCGACGGCATCGTGCTGCGCGACCAGTCGGCCATGCGCACCATGGCCGGCGG
>JAJEAZ010000714.1 GCA_022824105.1 Alphaproteobacteria bacterium | reverse complement strand
TCGCAATGTCGCGCGCATGGCGGTGCTGCTGGCCGGTCTTCCCCAGTCCGTGCCGGGCAGCACGGTGAACCGCCTCTGCGGCTCGTCGCTGGACGCGGTCGGCTCGGCGGCGCGCGCCGTCAGGCTCGGCGAGGCGGACCTCATGATCGCGGGCGGCGTCGAGAGCATGTCGCGCGCGCCCTATGTGGTGAGCAAGTCCGGCGCGCCCTGGGGCCGGGACGTGCAGATGTTCGACACCTCCATCGGCTGGCGCTTCGTCAACCGCCGGATGGACGAGGAGTTCGGCACGGACTCCATGCCGCAGACGGCCGAGAACCTGGCCACCGAGCGGCAGATCTCGCGGGAGGACCAGGACGCCTTCGCCGCGCGCAGCCAGCAGCGGGCGGTCCGCGCCCAGGAAAACGGGCGGCTCGCGAAGGAGATCGTCGCGGTGACGATCCCGCAGCGGCGCGGCGAGCCGGTGGTTGTGGACAAGGACGAGCATCCGCGCCCCGGCACGACGGCGGAGAGCCTCGCGAAACTGCGTTCGCTGCACAGGGACGGCACGGTGACCGCTGGCAACGCCTCCGGCGTGAATGACGGCGCCGGCGCGCTCATCATTGCCAGCGAGGAAGCGGTGAAGCGCCATGGGCTGACGCCGCGGGCGCGGGTGCTCGGCATGGCGACCGCCGGCGTGCCGCCGCGCATCATGGGCATCGGCCCTGCGCCGGCCACGCGCAAGCTGCTGGAGCGGCTCGGCATTTCGCTGGGCGAGATCGATGTGATCGAACTCAACGAGGCGTTCGCCGCTCAGTCGCTCTCGGTCACGCGCGATCTGGGCCTTCCCGACGACGCCGAGCATGTGAACCCCAATGGCGGCGCCATCGCGCTCGGCCACCCGCTCGGCATGAGCGGCGTGCGCCTCGCCGGCGCGGCAACGCAGGAGCTTCAGGAGCGGGACGCCCGCTACGCGCTCTGCACCATGTGCATCGGCGTCGGCCAGGGCATCGCCGCGGTGCTGGAGCGGGTGTAGCCTTGCCGGCAACCGTATCCGCACCGGCCTGACGCCGGAGCCTTCGTGACAGGGGGCGGCCCGCCCCGCCATTACCGCCGCAAGGGAGGCCATGACCGCAACCCGCCAGCTCCGGTTAGGGGCGTTCATGCGCCCGGTGAGCATCCATACGGCGTGGTGGCGTTATCCGGGTAGCGCGCCCGACGCCAATTTCAGTCTCCGCCATCTGGTTGCGTTCGCCCGGACGCTCGAACGCGGATGCTTCGATGCGTTCTTCATGGCTGACCATCTTGCGGTGCTCAACATGCCGATGGAGGCGCTCAAGCGCAGCGCCACCGTCACTTCGTTCGATCCGCTTACGCTCCTGCCGGCGCTGGCGATGGTCACCGAGCGCCTCGGCCTCATCGCGACCGCATCGACCACGTTCGAGCCGCCCTATACGGTCGCCCGGCGGTTCGCCTCGCTCGACCACATCAGCAACGGGCGCGCAGGCTGGAATCTGGTGACCACCTCCAACCCGGACGCCGCGCTCAATTTCGGCCAGACCGAGCAGATGGCGCATGACGAGCGTTACCGCCGGGCGCGCGAATATTTCGATGTGGTGACCGGCCTGTGGGACAGCTGGGCCGACGACGCCTTCACGCGCGATGTCGGGACGGGGCAGTTCTTCGATCCCGACCGGCTCCGTGTCCTGGACCATCGCGGCGAGTTCTTCTCCGTGCGCGGGCCGCTGAACATCGCCCGCCCCGTGCAGGGCTGGCCGCTCATCGTGCAGGCCGGCGCGTCGGAGGCCGGGCGGCAGCTCGCAGCCGAAACCGCGGAGATGGTGTTCACCGGACAGGGCACGCTGGCCGAGGGTCAGCGCTTCTACGCCGATGTGAAAGGCCGGATGGAGCGCATCGGACGCAATCCCGACCACATGAAGATCCTGCCCGGGGTCCTGGTCGTCATCGGGGACAGCGTCGAGGAGGCGCGCGAAAAACGGGCGCACCTCGACAGCCTGGTCAACGAGGACAGCGCGATTGCGAGCCTGTCCATCGCGCTCGGGCACGACGCTTCGGCCTTCGACCCCGACGAACCGCTGCCCGAGGTGCCCGAGAGCAATGCGAGCAAGAGCGGCCGGGAGCGCGCCATTGCGCTCGCACGGCGCGAAGGGCTGACCGTGCGCGAGCTCGCGCGCCGTCTCGGGGGCTATTCGGGACTCGCCATGGTCGGCACGCCGACCGCCATTGCCGACGAGATGGAGCACTGGCTCGAGGCCCGGGGCAGCGACGGCTTCAACGTCATGTTCCCCTACCTGCCCGGCGGCCTGGACGCCTTCGTGGACCGGGTCGTGCCCGAGTTGCAGCGCAGGGGCATCTATCGACGCGCTTATGAGGGCGCCACGCTGCGCGAGAACCTCGGCGTCCCGCGTCCCTCCAACCGGTTCTTCCGGTAGGATTTCGCAACAACTGCCGAACGCCGCTGCATGATCGCACCGAAACCGAGCCCGGACGAGCCGGCCTGCATCGCCGGGGCGCGCGCGCTCGGCGGGACGATCCGGGCGCACGCCGAGGCCATCGAGCGCGACCGGCGCCTGCCCGATGCGCTCATGGAACGCCTGCACGAGGCCCGGCTCGCCCGGATGCTCCTGCCGCGCTCGGTCGGGGGCGACGAGATCGCGCCCGGCGCCTATCTCGACACGCTGGTCGAGCTCGCGCGCCATGACGGCTCGGTCGGCTGGAACATTTTCGTGGCCAACAGCGCCGCGCTCCTGGCCGCGTTTCTTCCCCTCGACGCCGCGCGCGAAATCTATGCCCGCCCCGACGCCCTGATGGCCTGGGGGCCGCCCAACTCGCACCAGGCCCGCGCGGTCGAGGACGGCTACCTGGTCAATGGCCGGTGGAGCTTCGCCTCGGGCTGCCGCCACGCCACCTGGATGGGCGCGCATTGCCAGGTGCTGGAGCCGGACGGGTCGCTGCGCCGCAACAGCGCCGGGCGGCCCGCCATTCGCAGCCTGCTGTTCCCCGCCGGGCAGGCGCAGCTGCTCGACGACTGGAACCCCATCGGACTGCGCGGGACCGGGTCGGAAAGCTACCGCGTCGAGGATGCGTTCGTGCCCGAGCGGTTCAGCGCCACGCGCGAGGAGCCGGCCGAGCGCCGGGAACCCGGCCCCCTCTACGCCTTTACCCAGCAAAGCCTCTATGCGGTCGGCGTGGCCGGGGTCGCGCTCGGCCTGGCCGATGCGATGCTCGATGCGTTCATGGACCTCGCCCGCGAGAAGACGCCGCGCGGCCTCGTGCGCCATGCCGAGAGCCCCGGGGTCCAGGGGGAAGTCTCGCGCAGCCTCGCGCGCCTCGGCTCGGCCCGGGCCTGGCTGGTGGAGACCGTTGATGCCGTTCATGACGGCGCGGGGGACATTGCCTGCATCGATGTGCCGACCCGGGCCCGCGTCAGGCTTGCCTGCAGCCACGCCATCCAGGGCGCGGTGGAAACGGCCGCGGCCCTCTACCGGCTCGCCGGCGTCGATGCCATCTTCCCCGGCAGCGCGTTCGAGCGCCGCTTTCGCGACATCCACACGCTGTCGCAGCAGATCCAGTCGCGCCCGCAGCATTTCGAGGCCGTCGGCCACGTGCTCCTCGGCGGCGCGCCCGAGGTGTTCTACTAATACCCGCTGTCGTTGACCGGAACCCATGACAGATTCGACGCCCGCCGCCCGATCGCCCCCTTCCGTCATGCCCGGACTTGTTCCGGGCATCCATGCGGCCGCCTGGCCGGACGGAAACGGTTGAGGGGGATGCCCGGATCAAGTCCGGGCATGACGAGAAGAAGACATGAGTCCCAAGTCGATGCCGTTGGTAT
>JAJEAZ010000368.1 GCA_022824105.1 Alphaproteobacteria bacterium | reverse complement strand
GGTCAGCAGCTGCGCCCGGTCCTGGCCGACGCCGTAGGCGCCCATCACGTCCGGCACCGCGACCGCCACCACCGTGCCGGTCAGCACCATGGTGAAGGAGGCCGTCATGCCGGTGAAGGTCGCCAGCCACCGGTAGGCCGGGCCGAACCGCGCGTAGAGGGCCTCGACGGTCTCGTCTGTCAAGGCAGGGGGGTCAAGGCAGAAGGGTCAAGCCGGGCGCTACCCGCGCGCCCCGGCGAAGCCTCCGAGGAAGGCGGAGAGGTTGGCGCCGAGCGCGTCGAGATTGTAGCCGCCCTCCTGCACCAGCACGGTCGGCAGGCCGACGGCGCCGATGCGCCGGCCGATCTCGCCGAAGCCGGGCGTGGTCACGCGCAGCACGCCGATCGGGTCGGCCTCGAAGGCGTCGAAGCCGACCGAGACCAGCAGCGCTTCCGGCGCGAAATGGCGGACCGCCTCCAGCGCCCGGTCGAGCGCGTCGAGGAACATCGCGTCGTCCGCGCCGGGCGCGAGCGGCAGGTTGAGGTTGAAGCCCAGCCCGTCGCCCTCGCCGATCTCGTTCGCATAGCCGGCGAAGAAGGGGAAATAGTCGGACGGGTCGCCGTGCAGCGAGACGAACAGCACGTCGCGCCGGCGCCAGAAGATGCCCTGCGTGCCGTTGCCGTGATGGACGTCGAAGTCGAGGATCGCGACGCGGCCGCGCTCGCGGCGCATATAGTCCGCAGCGATGGCGATGTTGTTGAGGTAGCAGAAGCCGCCGCCGAGGTCGGAGAAGGCGTGGTGGCCGGGCGGGCGGCAGAGCGCATAGGCGGCGTCCTCGCCGTCGAGCACGAGGCGCGCGGCGTGGGTCGCGGCATGGGCGGCGGCCATCGCGGCCTCCCAGGTGCCCTCGACGATGGGGGCGCTGCCGGTCGCCATGTAGTAGCCGGCCTGGCCGTCGATGCCCGTCGGGCGCCCGTGCATGTGGCGGCCGGGATGGGCGTAGGGCTGCACCGCCGGCGTCGGGTTCTCCTGCTTCTGCCAGCGTATCCAGGCGCTTTCCAGGAAGGCGAGATAGCCGGGATCGTGGACGGCGGCCCTGGGCGCGCGCCCGTAATCCGCCGGCTCGACGACCTCGTGCCCGTCCCGCTGCACGGCGGCCAGCAGCTCCTCCGCCCGCCGGGCGACCTCCCAGTGCGGCACCACGACGCCCCGGGTCAGGATCGTCGGCGGCCGGTGGCGCTCATGCGCCGGAGTATAGACGGTCTTCAACGCTTCGTTCCTCCCCGCAAACGGTAGCAGCGGGACAGGGCGCTGTCGAAGGATGTCTCAGGCGGACCGGTAGACGTTCCTGCGGTGGTCGATCCGAACGACAAGAACCCGCACGGCATCGTCTTCTATGCGGGTGACGATACGCCAGTCGCCGACGCGGTAACGCCAAAGCTCTCCCATATCGGAGCCCCGGAGAGCAGCGCCGATGGTGCGCGGGTCCCGCATCGGCGCGAGACGCCCGTGCAGAAACGAGAGGACACGCTTCCGGACCGGCCGGTCCAGCCTGTTCAGGTCGCGTTCGGCGGAGCGGAGAAACTCAATCCTCCACGCCATGGCGCCGCATCACCTCCTCCAGCGGCACCGTGTCTTCCTTGCCGTCGCGATAGTCGCGCAGACGCCGTTCGGCGATATAGAGGTCCTCCAGATCGTCCAGATGCTGCAGGATCGCCTGGCGGGCATAAAAGGACTTGGTCCGGCCCGTCGCCTTCGCCAGCGAATCGAGGCGCGCTTCCACATCGGCCGGCAACCTGACTGCAAGCATCGTCCCGCTGCCTCCTGAAGGGTCGTGACCGCGGCTTCATAGCACAATCCCTTGTCAGGCCGAACCCGGCATGGCCGCCCCTACTCCGCCACCTTCACGCACATCTTGCCGAAATTGTCGCCGTGGAAGAGGCCGATGAAGGCGTCCGGTGCGCGCTCCAGGCCCTCCACCACGGTCTCGCGCCAGCGGAGCTTGCCGTCGCGGATCCAGCCGCCGACATCGCGCAGGAAGTCGTCGGTGCGCTCGCGGTGGTCGGAGACGATGAAGCCCTGCATCCGGATGCGCCGCCCGACGACGAGGAACAAATTGTTCGGTCCCGGCCTCGGCGCGCTGTCATTGTAGCCCGCGATCATGCCGCAGGCGACGATGCGCCCGAAGAAGTTCATCTGCGAGAGCGCGGCCTGGAGATGTTCGCCGCCCACATTCTCGAAATAGACGTCGATGCCGTCGGGGCAGGCGGCGGCGAGCGCGGCCTCGAGGTCCCCGCAGGTCCTGTAGTTGATCGCGGCGTCCACGCCGGCCTCATCGAGCAGCCAGGCGCATTTCCCGTCGGAGCCCGCCGAGCCTACCACGCGGCAGCCCTTCAGCTTCGCGATCTGGCAGACGACCGCGCCGACCGCGCCCGAGGCGGCCGAGACGAACACCGTCTCGCCCTCCTTCGGCCGGCCGATGTCGAGCAGGCCGACATAGGCCGTCTGGCCCGGCATGCCGAGCACGCCGATATTGGCCTGGAGCGGGGCGATGTCCGGATCGACGGCCCGGAGCGCCTTGCCGTCGGCGGCATGGTAGTCGCGCCAGCCGCCGCCCGTGCCGAACACATGCGTGCCCGCCGGGAAACGCCCGCCCTTCGACTCCTCGACGCGCCCGACGAAATAGCCGTCCAGCGGCTCCCCGATCCGGAAGGGCGGCGCATAGCTCTTCCGGTCACTGATGCGCCCGCGGATATAGGGATCGACCGACATCCAGAGCGTGCGGACCAGCATCTCGCCCTCGCCCGGCGCCGGCACGGGCGCGCTCTCCAGGGCGAAATTCTCGGGCGTCGGCAGGCCGACGGGCCGGCTCTTCAGGACGATCTGGCGGTTCTCGGTCATCGGGCGGCTCTCCATATCAGGCGGCGGGAAACATGCCTGCGGGCGGTATGGAAGGCAAGAATGAAGCCTTGGCATAATTTTTCTGCTTCGCGTGTAACTTTATGTCGAGGCGGGAGATTGCCGTCGAGGCTTATTCATGCCAATTGATTCGGCCATGCGAAGGCTTATGGCGCTCCTCCTCGCCCTGCCGGCCCTGGCCGCGCCGCCCGTTTCGGCGGCTATCGACCGGGGGCCGGTCGCTACGATCGCCATGATCGCCGAGCCGCTCGGCATAGACAGCCTGATGGGCCCAGGCGTGGACCCGCACCTTTACAAGCTGACGCGCACCGATATCGCACGGCTGCTCGGCGCCTCCCACCTGCTCTATTGCGGCCTCGGCCTCGAAGGCAAGATGCTGGACGCCGTCGAGCGCCTGGCCCGGTCCGGCAAGCCG
>JAJEAZ010000137.1 GCA_022824105.1 Alphaproteobacteria bacterium | reverse complement strand
TTGCGATATCTGCCTCGACCCGCCCGAGATGTTCGACGGCACGGAGGCGGCGCAGATGGCGCTCTCCGCCATCTACCGCACGGGCCAGCGCTTCGGCGGCGGGCACATTATCGACGTGCTGCGCGGGCGCGAGACCGAGCGTGTCCTCAGGCTCCGGCACAACCGGCTGCCGACCTTCGGCGTCGGCAGGGAGCGGCGGGTGGGCGAGTGGCGCTCGATCCTGCGGCAACTGACGGCGGCGGAACTGGTCGCGGCCGAGACCCTGGAGGGCTTCACCGTGCTCCGCCTCGGCCCCGAGGCGCGCGCCGTGCTGCGCGGCGAGCGGCAGGTGCAGTTGCGGCTGGAGAAGCGGGAAGCCCGCCAGTCCCGGCAGCCGAGGGAGCGGAGCGCGCCGACGGCCTCCTCCGACAAGGCAGGCTTCGAGGCGCTCCGCGCGCTCCGCCACAGGCTGGCGCAGGAACAGGGCGTGCCGGCGTATGTGGTGTTCCAGGACAACGCGCTCCACGCCATGCTGGAGCGCCGCCCCGCCACTCTGGAGGAGATGGCCGAAGTCCCCGGCGTCGGCGCGACGAAGCTGCGGCGCTACGGCGAGGCGTTCCTGGAGGCGCTCAGGGCGTTGCCGTCTCCGCCGGCCGATTGATCTCGACGACACGCCGCTCGTCCTCGTCGAAGAAGAACTCGGCGAGATTGTCGCCGGGGCCGCCGCGGTCGATGACGAGAAAGTCGGTCTCGCGGCCGAGCGCGATGACGGGGTGGTGCCAGACGCCGGGGGCGTAGTTGACGCCCTGGCCGGCCTCGGCGAGGAAGGCGCGGAGGTCCGCCGGGGCTACCGTCTCTCCCAGCGGCGCGACCACGACCAGGAAAGGCGCGGCGTCTAGCGGGACGAAGGCCTGCGAGCCGAGCGGGTGCTTCTCCACCATCTCGATTGTCAGCGGCATGGCCAGCGGGCGGGCGCGGAAGATGTTGACCAGCACATGCCCGCGCTGCGCCGCCACATCGACGCGGGCGAGGTCGTGGAAGCGGGTCGTCGAGCCGTTGTTGATCTCGAAGTGCCGCGCGCCGTCCGCCTCGATCACATCGCCGAAGGGCGCGAAGGCGGCGCGCGTCAGCGGCTCGACCGGGAGGTTTGTGCCCATCAGAGCCTCAGTATCGGGTAATCGGGATGTCGTGGATAAAGGCCGGGCCTAAGCCCGCCGGAAATCAGGTCGAGCTCCAGAAGCACGGAACGGCCGACCGATGCCACGCCCATCGGCGGACCAACGATGCAGGAGGTGCATGCCGACCGTCCGCAGATCTCTACGGTGACGGGACCGGCAACCGACCGTATTTCCCTGCTGCCGTCTGCATCGACGACTATTGCGCGCCGCCGGGTCTCAAGTCCGAGGCGTTCAACCACGGTTTCGGGCAGCATCAACATCGCGGTGGCAGTGTTCACGACGACTTCAACACTGGTTGTGCGAATAGCGCCTGCATCGCCGTAGCCCTGTTCGACGATGCCTCTGTCGAAAGTGTTCTCAAGCTTCGCGATAGCTACGAGTTTGCCCATAAGCGGCTGTCCTCCGCCTCAGAGCGCGACGGCGGCGTCGAACTCGCGGCCGCGCGCTTCCAGCCATTCCCAGAAGGAGCGGGCGTAGCTGCGCGGGACGTGGAGCTCGAAGGCGTCCTCCGCCTTGCGGTGGACGAGCGCTTGGGCGTTGCCGATGCGGGTGCGCGCCGCCCGGCCCGGAGGGAAGGCCGCCGGGTCGAGGTCGATGCCGGTGCCGGTCGCCAGCAGGTTCGCCGCGTGTTCGCCCGCGACGGTAATCACGGTCGAGGCAGAGGAGACGTTGACGAGCGCGCCCCGCCCGCCGGCGAGCGCGGAAGCCAGGCGGGCGGCGATCCGGCCGTCGTCCGAAAGCGGCGCGGTGAGGCGCCATTCGTCGGGGCCCAAGCGGATCAGCAGCGCACCGGCCCCGATTTCCGCAACCGCGCCCGGCTGCTGCGGCAGGCCCGCCCCCAGCCCGGTCTCGACGGCTCGTGCGAAGGCCGGGTCGTCCGCCGGGCCGCGCAGCACGAAGCTTTCCCGCGCCGGCCCCTCGCCCAGCAGGACGCCGCCCGCGCCGCCCGCACGCGAGCCGAGGTCCAGGCCGGCGAGCGCGCTGCGCCGCGCGTCGGTCGCGTCGTCAGCCACGGAGGCGCACCCCTTCCGCGTCGTAGAAGACGGGCGGCACGATTTCCGCCGCCGTGGAGAAGCCGGTGACCGGCGAGGCGAGATAGACCCTCTGGCCGGTCCGGGTCCGCCCGTTCTCGACCAGCGCGAGCGCAATGGCGCGGCCCAGCGTCGGGCTGTAGCAGAAGGAGGTGACATGGCCGAGCGGCGGGGCAGGGCGCATGTCGCCGCTCTCCGCCACCTGGCAGCCGGGCGGGATCCGGGCCTGCCTGTCGATGACGGAAAGGCCGACCAGCTGCCGGCGGCCCTTCCGGCGCAGCGCCGGCAGGGCCAGCGAGCGCTTGCCGATGCCGCGCCCGTCCTTGCCGACCATGCGCCCGAGGCCGAGATCGTCCGGCGTCGTGCGCCCGTCCGCTTCGGCGTGGGTTACATGCCCCTTCTCGATGCGCATAACGCCCATCGCTTCGGTGCCGTAGGGCGTCAGGCCGTCTTCCCGGCCGGCGGAGAGCAGCCGCGTCCAGAGCGCCAGCCCATGGTCCGAGGGCACGGCGACCTCGTAGGAAAGCTCGCCCGAAAAGCTCATGCGGAAGACCAGGGCCGGCAGGTCGGCGACGGTGGCCGCGTGCACCGCCATCATCGGGAA
>JAJEAZ010000442.1 GCA_022824105.1 Alphaproteobacteria bacterium | reverse complement strand
GGTGTTCGAGCCGGACCTTGTGCTGATGGACGAACCGCTGGGCGCGCTCGACAAGCAGTTGCGCGAACATATGCAATACGAAATCAAGCACCTGCACGAGCGGTTGGGCGTCACCGTCGTCTATGTCACGCACGACCAGTCGGAAGCCCTGACGATGTCCGACCGGATCGCGGTCTTCAATGACGGCGTGATCCAGCAGCTCGCCACCCCGGAAGACCTCTACGAGAGGCCCGAAAACGCTTTCGTGGCGCAGTTCATCGGAGAGAACAACAAGCTCGACGGAACGGTTGAATCGCTTACAGACGGCGAGGCGCGGGTCAGTCTTGACGGAGCCGGAGAGATCGAGGCCAAGGCTGTCAATTGCGGGGCGGTGGGCTCCCGTACGATGCTGTCGATCCGGCCCGAGCGAGTGCTGATTGCGGAGCCGTCCGCACCGAACCGCCTTGACGGCAAAGTCGTCGAACTCATCTATCTCGGCGACCACATCCGCTGTCGGATGGAGGTCGCGGGCCGCGAAGATTTCGTGGTAAAAATTCCTAATTCTGCCAAGCATTCAGTGCTGAAAGTGGGAGAAACAACCCCCATAGGTTGGCTCACCGATGATTGTCGAGCCTTGGATGCGGCGTGAACCCTAACCCGGATGCAGCAGCGCTGTGTTCCGGCACGCCGTGCATGAACTGATCGAGTGGTAAACAAGGGAGAACGCCACATGAGACTCAGAACATTCCTTGCAGCCGGCGCAGTCGCCTCCGTGGCGATGGCCGGCGCGGCGCAAGCGGAGGACATGACCATCGTGTCCTGGGGCGGCGCCTATTCCGCTTCCCAGATGAACGCCTACCACAAGCCGTACATGGAGATGAATCCGGACGTCAACATCATCAACGATGAAAGCGCGGCGGAGGCGGTCGCCAAGCTTCGCGCCATGGCGGAAGCCGGCAACACGACCTGGGACGTGGTCGATGTGGTCGCATCGGACGCCATCCGGCTTTGCGACGAAGGCCTCGCGATGGAAGTCGACGTGGATTCGGTGCTGGCGGCGGCGCCCGACGGCACGCCCGCATCCAAAGATTTCGGCGATTTTCTCGTGACGCCCTGCTTCATCCCGCAGATCGTCTATTCGACGACCTTCGGCTACCGCACCGACATGGTCGGCGACACCCCGCCGAAGAATGTCTGCGCGGTGTTCGACCTGGAGAACTATCCGGGCAAGCGCAGCCTCGAGAAGCGCCCGATCAACAACATGGAATGGGCGCTGATGTGCGACGGCGTCGCCATGGCGGACATCTACGATGTGCTGGCGACCGAAGAAGGCCAGGCGCAGGCATTCGCCAAGCTCGACACCATCAAGGAGCATGTCGTGTGGTGGTCCGCCGGCGCGGATACGCCGCAGCTTCTGGCGGACGGCGAGGTCGTGATCGGCTCGACCTATAACGGGCGCCTGTTCAAGCTCATCGAGGAGGACAAGCAGCCGGTCGCCATGCTGTGGGACGGCCAGGTGTTCGACCTCGACGGGTGGATCGTCCCGGCGAACCTGAGCGACGAGCGCAAGAAGCGCGCGCTGCACTATCTCAATTTCGCCACGGACACCCAGCGCCTCGCGGACCAGGCGAAATACATCTCCTACGGTCCGGCGCGAGCGTCTTCGGCGCCGTTGGTGGGCAAGCACGCCACGCTGGGCATCGACATGGCCCCGCACATGCCGAACGAGCCGAGCAACATGAGCAACACGCTGCTCTACAACTACGAGTTCTGGGCGGACTACCGCGACGATATCGACGCGAAGTTCCAGACCTGGCTCGCCAAGTAGAGGCGTCCTGAAGGAGGGGCCTGCGGGCCCCTCCACCCTTTCCGGCCTTTAAGAGAGGGCGCGCGGGGTCCAATGGCGAACGGCGAAAACGTCTCCGGGCCGATCCTTGCGGCAGACGGCCGGCCGCTGAGGCAGTCGCTCGCCCGCGCGCTTCGCCTGCAGAAGCTGCGCGCGCTCATGCTGATCGCGCCGCTGCTGATCTTCATTCTGGTCACCTTCGCAGCACCGATCGCGGACATGCTGTTCCGTTCGGTCGAGAACGCGATCGTGCCGGAAACGCTGCCGCTCACCGTGGCGGCGCTGGAGGACTGGGACGACGCCTCCGGCCGGCCGCCGGGCGAAAAGGTCTTCGCCGCTCTTCGCCAGGACCTGCTCGCCGCGGTCGCCGCCAAGGCGCATACCAAGCTCGGCTCCCGGCTCAACTACGAGCAGACGGGAGTCGCCAGCCTGCTGCGCAAGACCGGGCGGCGGGTCAAGAGGATGGAGGAGGACGGCGATCTCGCCGCGCAGTTCGCCAAGATCCACAAGAGCTGGGCCGATCCTGAGACCTGGGCCACGATCAAGCGGTTTTCGAACGCCTACACGTCAGGTTATTTCCTCAACGCCGTCGATGCGAAGCTCGGCGCAACCGGCATCGAGGCGAGGCCCGAGAACGAACGGATCTACATCTTCCTGTTCGAACGCACGCTGATCCTTAGCGTCGTGATTACGGTCGCCTGCCTGCTGATCGGATATCCGGTCGCCTTCCTGCTGGCCACGCTGCCGATGCGCACATCGAACATGCTGATGATCCTCGTGCTGCTGCCGTTCTGGACCTCGCTGCTGGTCCGCACCTCCGCCTGGAAGGTGCTGCTTCAGCAACAGGGCGTCATCAACGACACACTGGTCTTCATAGGCCTCGTCGCCGATGACGGGCGGCTCGCGATGATAAACAACCAGACCGGCACGATCATCGCGATGACGCATATCCTGCTGCCGTTCATGATCCTGCCGCTCTACTCGGTGATGCGCACGATCCCGCCGAGCTACATGCGCGCCGCAAAGTCCCTGGGGGCGACGGACTGGACGGCGTTCTGGCGGGTCTATTTCCCGCAGAGCGTGCCCGGCATCGGCGCGGGCGCCATCCTCGTCTTCATCCTCTCCATCGGCTACTACATCACGCCCGAGCTGGTCGGCGGCACTTCGGGCACCTTCATTTCCAACCGGATCGCCTACCACATCTCGTCGAGCCTCAACTGGGGGCTCGCCGCGGCGCTGGGCGTCATCCTGCTGGTGGTCGTGCTGGTCCTCTACTGGCTCTACGACCGGATCATCGGCATCGACAATGTGAAGCTGGGATAGGACCGCATGGCCGCCTTGCCCCCATACGCATCGACCGGGCAGAAGCTCTGGTACTGGGGCTTCCGGCTCATCTGCGTGCTGATTTTCTTCTTCCTGATCTTCCCACTGCTGGTCATCGTCCCGCTCAGCTTCAACCCGCTTCCCTATTTCACCTTCACGCCGGGAATGCTGGCGCTGGAGGCCGATGCCTACAGCATGGTGAACTACAACGACTTCTTCACCAACATCGACTGGCAGAACGCGCTTTACAACTCCGTGCGGATCGCCCCGGTGGCGACGATCCTTTCGGTGAGCCTGGGCACGCTAGCCGCCATCGGCCTGTCACAGAGCCATGTGCCGTTCCGGGGCGCGATCATGGCGGTGCTGATCTCCCCGATGATCGTGCCGCTCATCATCTCCGCCGCCGGGATGTATTTCTTCTATTCGCGCATCGGCCTCCAGGGCACCTATGTCGGCGTCGTGCTGGCCCATGCGGCGCTCGGCATCCCGTTCGTCATCATCACGGTCACGGCGACGCTGGTCGGGTTCGACCGGAGCCTGACGCGCGCTGCAGCCAATCTCGGCGCCAACCCGGTGCGAACCTTCTTCAAGGTGCAGGCGCCGCTGATCCTGCCCGGCGTGATCTCCGGCGGGCTGTTCGCCTTCATCACCTCCTTCGACGAGGTGGTGGTGGTGCTGTTCGTAGGCTCCGCCGGCCAGAAGACGCTGCCCTGGCAGATGTTCACAGGCTTGCGCGAACAGATCAGCCCGACGATCCTGGCCGTGGCGACCATTCTGGTGGTTATCTCGATCTGCCTGCTGACCACCGTCGAATTGCTGCGGCGGCGCTCCGAACGGCTGAGAGGCATGTCACCGCAGTAGAGCGCCTGTCTCGGCTCGGCGGGCGCAGTACGAGGGGAAACAGGATGGGCACCGCGCTCGGACTGGTCATGTCTGCCCTGGTCGCGATCCTGGGCATCGTCGCCATGCGGATCGGCTTCGGCGCGGACGACGGCCTGCAGGCCAGGGTCGGCGGCGCCGTCATTACCGTGATCGGCGTCGTCGGGATCGTTATCGGCCTCGTGGCGGCGTTCCAGTAGGCGGCGCCGACGCGGGTCAGGCCGGCCTCGCCGCCTCCCCCCGGTTCATAAACCAGCCGGCTGCCGCAGCAGGGACGCCCAACACGGCCGCCGCGAGCAGCAATTGCGTGTGCGTGTAGCCGGTGAGTTCGCCGCCCGGCAGAGCGAGCAGCAGGCCGGACAGGAACAGCGCAAGACGTATCGGCCATGCCGCAAACGGATTGCCGGTGAGCGTCCCGATACCGATCAGGTAGCCCTGCAGCGCACCCGAAATCAGGATGACGCCCGCAAAGGCAAGCCCGCAGACGGTGATGACCTCAACGGTCGAGCCGTGGCCGATCAGCGCCGGGTTCAGCACGAAGAAGAACGGCACGAAATAGATGATCGCGCCGAGCCGCATCGCCTCGAAGCCGGTGGTGATGGGGTTGGCGCGGGCTACCGTGGCGGCGGCGAAGGCGCCCAGCGCCACCGGCGGCGTGATGAAGGAGATCATGCCCCAGTACATCATGTAGAGATGCACAGCGAGCAGGTCGAGCCGCCCGCTGGCTGTCAGCGCCGGCGCGAGCGCGATGGCCAGGAACAGGTAGGCCGCCGTCACCGTCATGCCCATGCCGAGGATGAAGCTGGTCAGCGCGCCCATCACCAGCAGCACGAAGATCGAATCGCCGGCCAGCGTGACGAGCTCCAGCGACAGGTTGCCGACCTTCCCGGTCAGCATCAACGCGCCGATGATGAGGCCGACGCCCGCCAGGATGCCGGCGAGTTCCGTGAACAGCTTGGCGATGCCAATGAGGAACTGCTTGCACCGCTCCAGGTCCCAGCGGTCGTGCGCCCGCACCTGATTGATGACG
>JAJEAZ010000216.1 GCA_022824105.1 Alphaproteobacteria bacterium | reverse complement strand
ATCTCGCGGTATTCCATCGCCTCCCCCGGGCCGGCGCCAAGCTGGAGCGGGCGATGGGGATCGAACCCACGGCACTCGGCTTGGGAAGCCGATGCTCTACCACTGAGCTACGCCCGCTTCCGCCCGCCATTCTGCCCCGGCTGCCCTGCCTGTCAACCGGGCGCTTCCCCTCGCCGCCTTCTCTCGTATAGACTTGCCGTGTTGTTGAACCGACGCCCGACCGCCATGCCCATCTCTTCGTTCAGGACTGTCGTTGCGGCTGCGCTGGTCGCCGCGCTGGCGGCGCTCCCCGCGGCCGCCGGACCGCTGGATGCAGCCCGGACCGCCTGGTCCGAAGGCCGGTTCGTCGAGGCGGCCGACCTGGCCGAGGCGGCAGGCGGCGCCAGGGGGATGGCGCTCGCCGCGGAGTCGCTTGCGGTACACGCCTTCTATGTGGCTCCGGAGGCGGACCGGCCGGCCCTGTTCGAGCGCGCGCTGGCGCTGGTGGCGCGCGCGGTCAAGGCCGAGCCGAACGCGGTCTTCACCCATATGGCGGCCGCCCGCGTCATGGGCCGCCACGGGCAGACGCTGACCACGGGCGAGGCCCAGGACCGGGGCTACGGAACGAAGATCCGCGATACGCTCAAACGGGCGCTGGAGTTGAAGCCCGACTCCGCGCAGGCGATGACGGGCCTCGCCGCCTGGAATGCCCGCGTGGTGAGCGTCCTCGGCTCCTTTCTGGGCAGAATTACCTATGGCGCGCGCGAAAGCACGGCCCACGAATTGTTCGACCGTGTGCTGAAGCTCGTGCCCGGCGAAAAGGTGCCCCGCTACGAATATGCGCGTGCGCTCCGGCTGCTGGAAGGAGACATGGACCGCGCAAAGGAACTGCTCCGACAGGCTCTGGCGCTGCCCCCGAAGAACGCCTACCAGCGCATTATCGACAAACGCGCAGCCGCTCTCCTGGCGGAAATCGAGGCCGACGGCTGACGGCGCCCGCGTTCAGCCCTCGATGAGTTTGCGGTAGCGGGCGAGCCACGCCGCGGCCAGTTCGGCCTCCTCCGCGCCGGTATCGTAAGCGGGCGACACCACCATCTCCGCGGCGGTGACGGCGATCTCGAACACCCCGCGCATCCGGGGCTGCAAGTCCGGCCATTCGGTGAAATGCGGCAGGAGGGCGTCGAACTCCGGCGCGCCGCGCGCATGGTAGCTGCCCCGGCCGCGCACGCGCACGGCCTTGCGCCGGAACACATCGACGAAAGCGAGCTCGCAGGCCGGGTTGGCGGCGAGATTCCGCCTCGTGCCGGGCGAACGCAGGTCCGAGAAGACAAGCCGCTCGGGGCCAAGAACCACGACCGTCGCCTTGGGAGAGACGGCCGGCTCCCCCTCGGGCGTCACCGTCGCGACCAGCGCCAGCGTGTTCTCCCGGATCAGCGCTGTCATTTCGGGCGTGAGCATGCGGAACGGTCTCCTTTGGGCCGGGGCGGCGCTTTGGAAGGCTTGGACCCCGGCCGGAATTCGATATAGGCTCCCGCCGCCATTGTGGGAAGGAGAGGTTTTTATGTCCGGATTCCAGCGCATCGAGGTGAAGCCGGTGGCCGGGGCGCTCGGCGCCGAGGTGGGCGGCGTGGATCTCGCGGATGTCGATGAGGAGACCTTCGGGGAAATCCGCCGTGCGCTGCACGACAACCTGGTGATCTTCTTCCGCGACCAGGACATCACGCCCGAGCAGCAGCTCGCCTTCGCCCGGCGCTGGGGGGATATCCACCTGCATCCCTTCATGAAGGGCATGGACGAATATCCGGAACTTCTCGAAATCAAGAAGACGCCGGCGGACACGCGGAATTTCGGCGGCGCCTGGCATTCGGACCAGATGTTCTCGCCGCAGCCCGCCATGGGCACCATCCTCTATGCCAAGCAGGTGCCGTCAAAGGGCGGCGACACGCTGTTCACCAACCAGTATCTCGCCTACGAAACGCTCTCCGACGGCCTCAAGGAGGTGCTTGCGGGCCTGCGCGCGATCTCCGTCGGCGACCGGTTCAAGAGCGCCGGCGGCAAGACCCGCAAGGAAATGTATGCCGGGCGCACCTCGATGCAGGTCAAGGATCCCGGCAATGTGCAGACCACCTCCTCGCACCCGGTGGTGCGCACCCACCCGGAAACCGGGCGCAAGGCGCTCTATGTCGGCGGCCACTGCCAGTATTTCGATGGGCTGACGGACGCCGAGAGCGAGCCGCTGCTCGACTGGCTGCGCAGCCATTCGATCAAGCCCGAATTCCAGTGCCGCTTCCGCTGGGAGGAGGGGTCGATCGCCTTCTGGGACAATCGCTGCACCCAGCATTACGCGCTCGACGACTATCCGGGCGAGACCCGCATCATGCACCGCGTCACCATCTGCGGCGATACGCCGGTCTGACGGCGCGATACCGGAGCTGTCCATGATCGAACTGCTCGACCTCGGCCGCGACCTCGACGATCTGGTCAGGCTGGAAGGCCGCGGCCCTCACACCACCGAGAAGGAGGCTCAGGCTTCCTTCAGGAAGCTCGCCGATTTTCGCGACGGCGGCCTCTTCGCCGCGAATTTCAGCGGCACCAGCGGATGGGAGCGGCACCTGAAGGGCGACGAGATCGTGCAGATCCTCGAAGGCTCGACCCGCTTCGACATCATCGTCGACGACAGGATCGAGACCTACGAACTCGGCGCCGGCGCGCTGCTGGTCGTGCCGCAGGGCTGCTGGCACCGGTTCACTTCGGAGGACGGCGTCAAGGTGATGACCGCGACCCCGCAGCCGACCCAGCACCTGCATGTCGACGACCCGAGGACGGTGTCGGAAACCGGTTGATCGCGTTACCGCCTGCGGCGATATGCTGGGGCGACGAAAATGAGCGGCCCGTGCCGCCGGAGGGAGGCCATGAAGCTGACGGTTGTCGTGCATGAGGCCGATGAGGGAGGCTATTGGGCCGAAGTCCCGGCTATTCCCGGATGCGCAACCCAGGGCGAGTCGTTCGAAGAGCTTCTGGCCAACATTTACGAAGCCGTCGAGGGTTGTCTCTCGGTGAATGTTCACGACCTCCCGGCGCCGGAGAACGGGCGGATCCTTGAGATCGCAGTGTGAAGGCCGTCAGCGGCAGACGGTTTTGCCGTCTTCTCGAACGGAGAGGATGGAAGCTGATGCGCGTTCACGGCAGCCACCAC
>JAJEAZ010000312.1 GCA_022824105.1 Alphaproteobacteria bacterium | reverse complement strand
CCCCATCCGGCCGACCCGGAACTGGCCGCCCGCCGGCTGGCGAACTGGCAGGCGGAGGTCGGCGCCCTGGACCGGACCCGCGCCCGGGGCCGGGCCGTCTGGGCGGCGCTGGGGTCCAGCCCGTTCCTTGCCGACTGCCTGCTGAGGTTCCCGGACTTTGCGCGGGAACTTGTCGCCGAAGGGCCCGACAAGCCGGTCCGGGATCTGTTCGTCCGCTTGCAGGGCCTTCCGGCCGACTGCGATACGCGCCATTGGATGCGCCGTCTCAGGGAGGAGCGCGCCCGCCTCGCAGCGTCAGTGGCCATCGCTGACATCGCCGGCGAATGGCCCCTGGAACAGGTGACCGGGACGCTGAGCCGCTTCGCAACGGCCGCGCTGGATGCCGCCGTCCGTCACCTGCTCGCCACGGGGCGCGAATTCACCCGCGCGGAGCCGGAGGGATCGGGCATCGTCGTTCTCGGCATGGGCAAGCTCGGAGCCGGCGAGCTCAACTATTCGAGCGATGTCGATATCGTGCTCATCTATGACGAGGCGGCAGCGCCGTTGCGCCGGCGGGACCGGGCCGGCCAGACGATGGTCCGCTTCGCCCGCGATCTCGTGCACCTGCTGCAGGAGCGCACCGCAGACGGCTATGTGGTGCGCGTCGATCTGCGGCTGCGCCCCGATCCCGCATCCACCCCGCTGGCGGTCCCGATCCGGGCGGCCGAGGCCTACTATGAAAGCATGGGCCAGAACTGGGAACGGGCCGCCATGCTGAAAGCCCGTCCGGTGGCCGGCGACCTCGCGGCGGGCCAGGCTTTCCTTGACTATATCCGCCCCTTTGTCTGGCGCCGCAGCCTCGATTTCTGGGCGATCCGGGACATCCATTCGATCAAGCGCCAGATCCACGCCCACCGCGGCCATGATGCGCCAGCAGTTGCCGGGCACAATGTAAAGCTCGGACGCGGCGGCATCCGCGAGATCGAGTTCTACGTCCAGACCCAACAGCTGATCTGGGGCGGGCGCGACATGACCCTCCGCGTACGCCCGACCTGCGAGGCGCTGGAGGCGCTTGTGGCGTCCGGCCATGTCGAGCGGAGCGCGGCAGACAGGCTCCGCGACGCATACCGGTTCCTGCGCGGCGTCGAGCACCGCATCCAGATGATCGACGACCGCCAGACCCACCAACTACCCGACGCGGCCGGACTCGACGGCTTTGCCCGGTTCATGGGCTACGACGGCGAGGCCGGTTTTTCGGACGCCCTGCTCCACCATTTGAAGACCGTCCAGCGGCTCTACGACAAGCTGTTCTCCGAAGCGGGAACGCTCGCCGAACCGGGCAATCTGGTGTTCACCGGCACCGATCCCGATCCGGGAACGACGGCCACCCTGAACGAGCTGGGCTTCGCCGATCCGCAGCGTGTTTTCGAGATCGTGCGCGCGTGGCATTCGGGTTCCATCCGCGCAACGCGCAGCGAGAGGGCGCGCGAAATCCTGACCGAGCTGGTCCCCGCCCTGCTGAAGGCCCTCTCGGGCGCGCATAGGCCGGACCGGGCCCTGGTGGATTTCGACCGTTTCCTGTCCCGGTTGCCGTTCGGCATCCCGGTGTTCGCATTGTTCCAGACCAACCCTCAACTCATTGACCTGGTTGCCGAAGTGCTCGGAAATTCGCCGTTTCTCGCCGAGCACATGACCCATCATCCCGCGGTGCTCGAAGGCATCCTCGCCGGGAGCCCCGCGGTCGATGGCCCGGCGCGCGGAGACCTGAAGAACGTGCTGCGGGCAACGCAAACCTATCAGGATGTTCTCGACGCCGTGCGGCGCTGGGCCAACGATGCGCGCTTCGATGTCGGCGTCGGCATCCTGCGGGGCCGGCTTACGCCGTGGGAAGCCGGCGCAAGGCTGTCCGAAATCGCGGACGCGACGGTGGAAGCGCTGCTGACCTCCACTCTGGAGGAGTTCGGCGAACGCCATGGCGCGTTCCCCGGCGGCAGCCTCGCCATTCTGGCATACGGCAAGTGGGGCAGCGGAGACCTCACGCTCGGCTCCGACCTGGACCTCGTTGCGGTCTACGACGCTCCCGGTGACGCGACGCATTCGGACGGCCCGAAACCCTTGTGGGCCTCGACTTATTTCAATCGGCTGATGCAGCGCCTCCAGACCGCGATCACGGCCCAGACGGGAGAGGGGCGGCTGTTCGAAGTCGATCTGCGCCTCAGGCCGTCCGGAGCGGACGGGCCGCTGGCCACTCATATCGACGGGTTCGACCGCTACCAGAAGGAGAATGCCTGGACCTGGGAGCATCTGGCGCTCGTCCGGTCCCGCGTCGCGGTCGGCTCGCCGCAGCTCGCGGCAAGACTGGATGCCATACGCATGGAAGTCCTGGCGCAACCGCATTGCGACCTCCGCCGCTCCGTCCGCGAGATGCGCGCGAAGATGTCGGCGCAGCGCAAGGCCAACGAGCCCTTCGACCTCAAACACCGCCCCGGCGGCCTGATCGACCTGGAATTCCTGGCGCAATATCTGGTGCTGGAACATACGGCCGGACATCCGTCCATCGCGGAACGCTCGGCGGCCGGCATTTTCAGCGCGGCGGCAGCAGCCGGCATCGAGAGCGGCCCCGCGCCCTGGGAAGACCTTGCGGCCGCGGCGCGGCGGCTGGCGGGCCTGCAGGCCCTGTTCCGCCTGTCCGGCGAGTCGCCGCCGGATCAGATGCCGGCGCTGGCCCGGCTGGCCGCAGAATTGTGCGATTGCCCCGACTTCGCCGGCGTGCAGGAACGGATCGAAGAGGACGGCATTCTGACCCGCAGCTTCTTCCAGCATCATCTCGAAGAAAGGTAGGACGAAATGACCCTGAACGTCGGCGACCCGGCCCCGGACTTTCAAATGCCTGCCGACGGCGGCGGCAACGTCGCGCTCGGCGACTACCGGGGGCGCAAGCTGGTGCTTTACTTCTATCCCCGCGACGACACGCCGGGCTGTACGACGGAGGCGCAGGCGTTTCGGGATGCGCTGGACGGTTTCGAGCGGGCCGGCGCCGCAATTCTCGGCGTGTCCCCGGATACTGCGGCGAAGCACGACCGCTTCAAGGCGAAGCACGCGCTGACCTTCCCTCTCGGATCGGACGAGGATCATGCGATAGCAGAGGCCTATGGGGTGTGGGTCGAGAAGCGGATGTACGGTCGCACCTATATGGGAATCGAGCGCTCGACCTTCCTGATCGGCGAGGACGGCCGGATTGCGCAGATCTGGCGCAAGGTGCGCGTCAAGGGCCACGCCCAGGCCGTGCTCGACGCACTCACCGGCGATTGAGGCCGCCGGCCAGCAGCAACAGCTTCGCGCCGGCCATCACGACGGCGCAGACAAGGCCGATCTCGGCAAGGCCGGCGCCGGCGTCGATGGCGCGGCCGAATGCGGCCGGCGCAAGCGCGCTCGAAAAGACCATCAGCACGAAATAGACCGAGCGGATCGCGCCCAGGTGGCCGACGCCGTAGACCTCCGCCCAGATGGCGCCCAGCAGGGTTTGCGTCACGCCGCCCGACATGCCGAGAAACGCCATGAAGAGGAACGCGATCCAGGCCGCCGCCCCCGCCGACAGGGCGAGGCAGGCGGCGACCAGCGGCAACAGCAGCACCGGCAACAGGGCGCGCGCGCCGAACCGGTCGATTGCCGGGCCCATGGCAAGCGATGTCGCAACCTTGACGACCGCAAAGGCGCTGAAAGCGGCGGCTACAAGCTTCATGTCCCAGCTCCGCTCCGCGGCCAGCGGGACAATATGAAACGCGAATCCGGTGGACACGAAGGCAGGCACCAGCACCGCCGGCAGCGCCAGCAGGAACCGCCTGTCGCGAAACAGCATGCTCCAGGCTCCCGACCGCGCGGAAGCGGACCGGACCGGCGCCGGCATTCTGGGGAGCAGCAGCATGGCCGAGGGCAGGATCGCGACGACCAGCAGGATCGAGGCCGCCCACCAGACTTCGCGCCAACCGAGCCACGCCGCCGCCGCCACGGCGACCGGCGGCAGCAGGGCCTCGCCCAGCGGATGGCCGAGCATCACGATGCTGAGCGCCTTTCCCCGGTCTCCCTCGAAGTGCCGCGCCGTCGCCGTGTGCGCGGTATGGGTGACGAGTCCCTGGCCGAAGAAGCGCAGCCCGCACAATGCCGCCGTCAAAAGGATCGCATTGGCGGCGCTTGCCATGAGCGCGCAGGCCCCCGCAAGGCCCGCAAGGGCGAAGGCCGCATAGCGGCGGAGCGCAATGCGGTCGATCGCGCGCCCCGCGAATGCGAAGACCGCGCCGCTGACCAGGGTGCCGACCATGTAGAGGGACCCGAAGCCCGCATGATCCAGCCCGAATTCGGCCCGGATCGGCGCTCCGAACAGCCCGATATAGAAGGTCTGCCCGAAGCTCGAAAAACAGGCGAGCAGCAGGCCGAACCCGAGAAACGGCGCGTTCGCGGCGACGAAACGGAAATAGGAGACCAAGGGCTTGCCCGGTTGTGTCGGAGCCATCGACAAGCCATAACCGGCCCGCACGCAAAACTAACGAGGAAACGGGCGCATCGCCATGTCGCAATCCGATTCGCTGTTCGATCTCACGGGCGAGGTCGCCATCGTCACCGGCTCCACCAAGGGCATCGGCAGGGCCATCGCCTGCCGCATGGCGGAGGCCGGCGCGCATGTCGTGGTCTCTTCGCGCAAGGCGGACGCCTGCGAGGCGGTGACGGCGGAAATCAACGCGAAATGGGCGCGCAACGGGGCGGAGGCGGTCTCCTGCCCGGCGCATGTCGGCCACAAGGACCAGCTGCAGAAACTGGTGGATTGCGCGGTGGACCGCTGGGGCAAGCTCACCATCGCAGTGCCCAACGCCGCGGCCAATCCCTATTACGGGCCGATAGCGGGGATCCCGGACTCGGCGTTCGACAAGATCATGGAGACGAATATCCGCTCCACGCACTGGCTGTGCATGCTCGCCCTGCCGCATATGGAGGCCGCCGGCAGGGGATCGATCATCATCATCGCCTCGATTGCCGGCCTGAAGGGCAACACCACGCTCGGGGCCTACGCGATCTCGAAGGTCGCAGAGCACCAGATCGCGCGCAACATCGCCGTGGAATACGGGCCGCAGAACATCCGGGCCAACGCGATTGCGCCGGGCCTCATCAAGACCGATTTCGCCAAGGCGCTCTGGACGGACCCGGTGCGGCTGGAGGGCGTCAACAACGCGCTGCCGCTGAGGCGCATCGGCGACCCGGACGAGATCGGCTCGGTCGCCGTCTTCCTGGCCAGCCGGGCTGCGTCCTATGTCACCGGACAGGTCATCAATGTCTGCGGCGGCGCGGCCGTTGTCTGACAGGCCGATGAGGATCGCCGTCGCAGGACTGGGCGCGATGGGCGGCATGATCGCCGCCCTGCTCGCGCGCGGCGGCGCGGAAGTGTCGGGCCTTGCGCGCGGCGCAACGCTGGAGGCGGTCCGGTCGCGCGGGTTGATGCTGGATTTCAAGGGTGAGCGCCATGTCGCGCGCATTGCCGTCGACGACGACCCGGCGGCCCTGGGCGTCCAGGATGCGGTGATTATCGCGGTCAAGGAGCCGGCGCTGGCCGGACTGGCGCCGTCGCTCACCCCGATGATCGGCCCCGAAACCGCCATCGTCACCGCGATGAACGGCCTGTCCTGGTGGTTCTTTCATGGCGCCGGAGACCGGAGGATCGCCAGCCTCGACCCGAAGGGCGAGATAGAGGCCGCGCTGCCTTCCCGCCAGGCGGTCGGCGCCGTGCTGCATCTCTGGGCGACCGTGCCGGAGCCCGGCCGCATCGAGGCAGGCCCCGGCGACCGCGTGATCCTCGGCAGCCCCGGCGAGATGGACTTTTCCGCCCTGGCTGCCGCGTTCGAGGCCGGCGGCTTCCAGGTGCAGCGCTCGGACGATATCCGCGCGGAGGTCTGGAGCAAGCTGCTCGGCAACCTCTCCGGCAACCCGATCAGCGCGGTCACAGGGGCGACGCTCGACCGCATTCTCTCGCCCGAAGGCACGCTGGATGTCGCGATGGCGCTGATGGCGGAGACAACGGCCGTCGGCCGCGCCATCGGTATCGAGCCGGTGATCTCCCTGGAGGCGCGGGTCGAGCTCGGGCGCAGCCTCGGCGCCTTCAAGACCTCCATGCTCCAGGACTTCGAGAACGGCAAGCCGCCGGAGATCGCGGCGCTGCTGACCTGCGTCAGCGAAATCGGCGCGGCGGAGGGGGTGCCAACGCCCCTGATCGACGCCATGAGGGCCATCGTGACGCTGCGCGCGGAAACCGCCGGGCTCCTGTGAAGGTATAGCGCGGGACACGCGATTCCGCCGCTACAATCCGGGCCCATGCCGCGACCTTCACCAGCCGAGCGACGCTGTCTGATCTGGATGTGCGTGCTGATCGGCGTCAACCAGCTCGGCTTCGGCGCCATCGTGCCGGTGCTGCCGCTCTATGCGCAGGCTTTCGGCGTTTCGGTGTCGGCGGTCGGCATGGCTGTCGCCATCTACGGACTCGCCCGGTTCCTGATCGCCATGCCCATCGGGCGCCTGTCCGATGCTCTCGGCCGCCGGACTGCGCTGGCGCTCGGCGGGCTGCTTTCGGCGATAGGCAATATCTGGTGCGCGTGGGCCGCGGACTTTCCCGAGTTCGTCGTCGCACGCTTCATCGCCGGCGCGGGCGCAGGCGCGGTCATAACGACGGGCCATGTCGTGCTCGCCGACATCACCCGGCCCGAATGGCGGGGCCGGGCCATCGGCATCTATCAGGGCACCTTCATCTTCTCCGTCGGGATCGGCCCCTTTCCCGGCGGGTGGCTGGCGGAGACCTGGGGGCTGGACGCGCCTTTCGTCGCCTGCGGGCTCGCCAGCCTCATTGCCGGCGCCATCGCCTGGTTCGCGGTCGGGGAAACCCGCGACCTCGCGAGCGATGGAAAGGGACACGGTCCCAACCCGGACTTCCTGCGCCAATTGCGGCTCGTGCTCTCCAACGGCCCCATCCTGCTGGCCAGCTGGATCACCTTCATCAACGCCTTCTCCCGCACCGGCGGCCTCTTCACCATTGTGCCGATCCTGGGGGCGTCGAGCCTGGCGCTCGGAGCGGACGAGATCGGCTTCGGCATCGCGCTCGGCAGCGTGCTGGGCCTGCTGGCGGCGTGGCCGGCAGGCATGCTGGCGGACCGGTTCGGCCGCAAGACGGTCATCGTTCCCGCCACCGCGGTTTCCGGCGGCGCGATGCTGCTGTTCGCCCTCGCCCCGACCTATTTCTGGTTCGCGGCGGCCTGCGCACTGTGGAGTGTGGCGACATCGGTCGGCGGGGCGGCCCCGGCGGCCTATGCGGCGGACAATGCGCCCGCCGGCATGAACGCCACCGCCATGAGCAGCTACCGCATGATCGGGGATGCCGGCTATGTGCTCGGGCCGATCCTGCTGGGCGTCGTGGTGGACGCCGGCGGGGAGCATATGGCGCTCTATCTGGCCTCCGGCCTGCTGGTTGCGGCCGCGCTCGCCTTTGCCGGCTTCGCGCGCGAAAGCCACCGTTTGTGAACGCCGCCGACCCTTCGCGAATCACCGGGCGGCAGTGGCTGATTGTCGTCACCGTGCAGTCCGTCACCCTGCTGTTCGGCGTCACGCTCACCAGCGTCACCGTCATCCTGCCGCAGATGAAAGGCGCGCTTTCGGCAACGCAGGACCAGATCTCCTGGGTGCTGACCCTCAACCTCGTCGCGACCGCCGTCGCCACGCCGCTGACCGGCTGGCTGGCGGGGAAAATGGGCCAGCGCAACCTGTTGCTCGCTTCCGTGCTCGGCTTCACCGGCGCTTCGGTGCTCTGCGGCTTCGCCGACTCGCTGGAGACCCTGATCGCCATTCGCGTCCTGCAGGGCGCGTTCGGGGCCCCGATCTTCCCGCTCGGGCAGGCCATCCTGCTCGGCAGCTTCAACCGGGAGCAGCAGCCCTTCGTGGTGATGATGTGGGGCGTCGGCGGCGTGTTCGGACCGATATTGGGGCCTACCTTCGGCGGGATCGTCGGCGAGTGGCTGGACTGGCGCTGGACCTTCTTCCTGATCCTGCCGCTGGGGCTTGCGGCGTGCATCCCCATCCTGCTCGCAATCGGCCACAAGGAACGCGGCACGGCGCGGCACTTCGACGCTGCCGGCTTCGTCATGATCGCCGTCGCCATCGGCGCGACGCAGCTCTTCTTCGACCGCGGCCAGCGCAACGACTGGTTCGACTCGCTGGAAATCGTCGTGTCGGCGGCGCTCGCAGTCGCAGGCTTCTACCTGTTCCTGGTGCACAGCTGGCTCGCGCGGGCCCCGCTCTTCGCGCCCGCCGCCTTTACCGACCGCAATTTCGTCCTCGGGCTCTTCTTCGCCCTGGCCATGGGCATGCTCCAGTTCACGCCCATGATCCTGTTTCCGCCGCTGCTCCAGGAGCTGCGGGGCTACCCGGAGGCGGTCGTCGGCTACCTGATCGCGACGCGCGGCGTCGGCAATCTGCTGAGCTTCCTCGTCGTCGCCCAGTTCACCCGCCGCGCTCCCCGGCTCTGCCTTGCGACCGGCATGGCCATACAGGCCTGCGCCGGGGTCTGGATGGGATCGCTGGACGTGAACCTCAGGAGCGAAGACGTCTTCTGGTCCAACCTGCTGCACGGCTTCGGCTTCGGACTTTCCTATACGCCGCTGGCGATCCTGACCTTCTCCACCCTGCCCCCGGCCTATCTGACCCAGGGCAACGCGGTCTTCAGCCTGCTGAGGATGCTGGGCAGCAGCATCTTCATCTCGCTCACCCTGCTCCTGTTCGTTCACACCGCGGCGGAGGCGAGGGTTGCGCTGACAAGCGTCGTCAGCGTGTTCGATTTCGGCCTGGGCGCCCCCTGGCTGGCGCCCTTTGCGGATGCAGGCGGAAGCGCCGATGTCGGCCGGCTCGACCGGGCCCTCTTCCGGCAGTCCAGCATGATCGGCTACCTTAACACCTTCCACCTGCTGACCCTGGCGCCGATCGTCGCCGCGCCGTTCGCCTTCATGTTCACCGCCCGGCGCGCCGGCGCAATTGCCGCGAGCAAGCAGTCTTGATAGACCCCGCCAACCCATCATTCCGGAGCCTTGAATCTCATGGTTGAACGAGTCCGAGTCGGGCGGAGCCAGGTTGCCGCGGAACTGCATGCCTTTGTCGAGAACGAGGTCATGCCCGGCCTCGGCCTTGCCAGCGATGCCTTCTGGCGGGGTTTCGACGCCCTGCTGCACGACCTCGCGCCGGCCAACCGCGACCTGCTCGCCCGCCGCAAGGCGCTCCAGGCGGAGATCGACGCCTGGCACAAGGCCCGGCGCGGACAACCCGTCGATCCGGAGGCTTACAGGGCCTTCCTGGCGGGGATCGGCTATCTGGTGCCGGAGGGACCGGACTTCACCATCGAGACCTCGCATATCGACGAGGAAATCGCCCATATCGCCGGGCCCCAGCTTGTGGTCCCCGTGACGAACGCGCGCTACGCGCTGAATGCGGCCAATGCGCGCTGGGGCAGCCTCTACGATGCGCTCTACGGCACGGACGCGATTCCTGAAGACGATGGCGCAACGCGCGGCGGCGGCTACAACCCGGCGCGCGGCGAGAAGGTCATCGCCTGGACGCGCCGCTTCCTCGACGAGGCGGCCCCGCTCGCCGCCGGCTCGCACGGCGATGTCCTCGCCTACCGCGTCGAAGGCGGGACGCTCGTCGCGGAGTTGCCCAACGGCGGCTCGCCGCTCGCGGAGCCCGCCCTGTTCGCAGGCTACCGGGGGGAGCCGGCCGCGCCCGAGGCGGTGCTGCTCCGCCATAACGGGCTGCATATCGAGATCGCCATCGACCGCAGCCACCCGGTCGGGCGCGGCGACAGGGCCGGCGTATCGGACGTGCTGCTGGAGTCCGCCGTCACGACCATCGTCGACTGCGAGGATTCCATCGCCGCCGTCGATGCCGGGGACAAGGTGCTGGCCTACCGGAACTGGCTCGGCCTCATCAGGGGCGACCTTTCCGCCAGCTTCGACAAGGAAGGCGGGTCGGTCGAGCGCCGCCTGAACCCCGACCGCCGCTATACGGGCGCGGACGGCCGCGAGATCGCGTTGCCGGGCCGCTCGCTCATGCTCTGCCGCAATGTCGGCCATCTGATGACCAACCCGGCCGTGCTGGACGGCGAGGGCCGCGAGGCGCCGGAAGGCATTCTCGACGCCGTCTTCACCTGCCTGATCGGCTTGCACGATCTCAAGGGCAACGGAGCTTACGGCAACAGCCGGGCGGGCTCCATCTACATCGTCAAGCCGAAGATGCACGGGCCGGAGGAGGTCGCGTTCGCGGACACGCTGTTCGCCGGCGTCGAGGACCTGCTCGGCCTGGAGCGCCACCGCATCAAGATCGGCATCATGGACGAGGAGCGGCGCACCACCGTCAACCTCAAGGAGTGCATCCGGGCGGCGCGGCACCGGGTCGCGTTCATCAACACCGGCTTCCTCGACCGCACCGGAGACGAAATCCACACCTCGATGGAAGCCGGCCCGATGATCCGCAAGGCGGACATGAAGGCCGCGCCGTGGCTCAGCACCTACGAGGACTGGAATGTCGATATCGGCATCGCCTGCGGACTGCGCGGCCGCGCCCAGATCGGCAAGGGCATGTGGGCGATGCCGGACCTGATGGCGGACATGCTGGAGCAGAAGATCGGCCACCCGATGGCCGGGGCGGACACCGCCTGGGTGCCCTCGCCCACCGCCGCGACCCTGCATGCAACCCACTATCACCGGGTCCGGGTCGAGGAACGCCAGGAAGCGGTCGCGGGCCGCGCAAGGGCCGATCTCGGCGACATCCTGTCGATCCCGGTGGCGCCGCGCCCCAACTGGTCGCCGGAGGACATCCGCGCCGAGCTGGAGAACAACGCCCAGGGCATCCTCGGCTATGTCGTGCGCTGGGTGGACCAGGGCATAGGCTGCTCCAAGGTGCCCGACATCAACGATATCGGCCTGATGGAAGACCGCGCCACCTGCCGCATCTCCAGCCAGCACATGGCCAACTGGCTGCACCACGGCATCTGCACCGAAGACGAGGTGCAGGCGACCATGCGCAAGATGGCGGAGGTGGTGGACCGGCAGAACGCCGGCGACCCCGCCTATACCCCGATGGCGCCCGCCTTCGACGGCCCGGCCTTCAAGGCGGCGTGCGACCTCGTCTTCCAGGGCCGCGAGCAACCCTCCGGCTATACCGAACCGGTGCTCCACCGCCGCCGCGCGGAGGCCAAGGCCGCCGGCTGATACCCTCGCAGGCTCAGGGGGAAACCCGGCAGGCGGCCTAAAGCTCCCGTCCGAGGGCGAGGAAGCGTTCGCGGCGGGCGCGGCGGAGCGCGCTGCCGTCGATGCCCTCGAGATCGCAGAAGGTCGCATCCAGCGCCTCGCCGAGCGCCGCGATGGCGGCGTCGGGGTTGCGGTGCGCGCCGCCCAGCGGTTCTTCGATGACGCGGTCTATCACGCCGAGGCCGAGAAGATCCGCCGCCGTCAGCTTCAGCGCCTCGGCCGCCTCGGGCCCGTGTTCGCTGCTGCGCCAGAGGATCGAAGCGCAGCCCTCCGGAGAAATCACCGAATAGATCGCATGCTCCAGCATCAGCACGCGGTCGGCGGACGCCAGCGCCACGGCCCCGCCGGAGCCGCCCTCGCCGATGACCGAGGCGACATAGGGCACGCGCAGTTCGAGGCCGATCTCGATGCAGCGCGCGATCGCTTCCGCCTGGCCGCGCTCCTCCGCCTCGACGCCCGGATAGGCGCCGGGCGTGTCCACGAAGGTCAGCACCGGGATGCCGAAGCGGTCGGCCAGCCGCATCAGGCGTTGCGCCTTGCGGTAGCCTTCGGGGTGCGCCATGCCGAAATTGTGGCGCCGGCGCGATTCGAGGTCCGCCCCCTTTTCCTGCCCCAGCACCAGTACGGACCGGCCCCGGAACCTGCCGATACCGCCGACGACGGCGGCGTCGTCGCGAAACGCCCGGTCGCCGGAAAGCGGCAGGAAACCGTCGATCAGCCCCTCGACGAAATGGGTCAGGCGCGGACGCCCCGGATGGCGGGCCACCTGGACCCGCTGCCAGGGCGACAGTTTCGAGTAGGTCTGGACCAGCAGCTTTTCCGCCTTGGACCGCAGCTCCGCGATTTCCTCGGCGATGTTGAGGTCGTCATTGCCGCTGAGCTGGTTCAGCTCGTCGATCTTGGCTTCGAGCTCCAGAACGGGCCGTTCGAATTCCAGGGGCACCAGCATCAGGTACCGCTCCTCGGCGCAAGCGGATGGTGGTCGAACACGGCGCGCCGCAGCTGGTCCTCAACGACGTGGGTATAGATCTGCGTCGTCGCTATATCGGCATGGCCGAGCAATTGCTGAAGACTGCGGAGGTCCGCCCCGCCTTCGAGCAGATGCGACGCGAAGGCGTGGCGCATCACATGCGGCGATACGCGGGCGGGGTCCAGCCCCGCGCGAATCGCCAGCTGGTCGAGCAATTGGCCGACCCGCCGCCGCGTCAGATGGCCTTCCCTGCTGCGGGACGGGAACAGCCAGCGCGAGCGCCTGCCGCCCGCCAGACAGCGATGGCGCACCGCCTTCCACGCATCGATAGCGGCGCGGGCCGGGCCGCCCAGCGGCACGACGCGCTCGCGCCCGCCCTTGCCCCGCACCGTCAGCCAGTCGCGTCCGGGCGGCACATCCGACATGGCGAGGCCGACAAGCTCCGAAACGCGCAGGCCCGCGCCGTAAAGCAGCTCCACGATGCAGCCGAGCCGAAGACGCGCCGGGCCGTCAAAGCTGTCGACGGCCCCGATTATCGCGCGCAGTTCTTCGATGCCGAGATGGCGCGGCAAGGGCCGCCCGATCTTGGGCGCTTCGAGCCGGTCGGCAGGATTGTCGCTGCGATAGCCTTCCGCCGCGCAGAACAGGAAAAACTGGCGCAGCGCCGAACGCCGCCGCGAGACCGTCCGAGGCGACAGCCCGTCCTGCAGCAGTCCAGCCAGATAGCCGCGCAGGCCCGCCTCCCCGGCAGTCTCCAGGCCGCCGCCGAGCGCCGCCTCCGCATCCTCGAGGTCGCGGCGATAGGCTGCGACGGTGTTGGCCGCCGCCCCGCGCTCGACGACCAGAGCCTCCAGGAAAGCGTTCAGGGCGCCGATGCTCACGGCGCCATCGTCTCGATCAGGCATTCGAGCGCATAGGCCCGGGCCTCCGCCGCAAGCCCGACGCTGGCCAGCGCCCGCGCCACGGCCGCCGCGGTCGGCACATCGGCGCGGGCCCGGCCGCCGGAGGCGATAACGGCGTAAAGCACGGCCTCGCCGATCCGCCCGCGCCGGCCGGCGGCATCCAGCCCCCGCCAGACGACCGGCGCCGGCGCCTCGACCGTCACGCTGCCGAGTTCGGTCAGCAGGGCCGTCCACTCGTCCCGCCCGACGGGTTCGCCCACCGCCTCCATGAGCGCGAGCAGCATCACGGCGTCCGGCTTCGGAGAGTCGCCGCCGCCCGCCTCCAGCCAACGGCGAAGACCGTCCTCCGCGTCCGACACCGCGCCCCCGGCGCCGGCGAGTTTGATCAGCGGCCAGGCGAGAGCCGCGCGCAGGCTGTCCGCTTCCAGCGCCGCGCCGCGTTCCAGCGCGGCCGCATACCAGCGCTCGGCAATGTCGGGCCGGCCTGCCGCAAGCGCGGCCAGGACGACCCAACCGGTATGCGGCGCCGTTTCGGTCGATGGCTCGATTTCGGCGGCAAGATCGACGGTTGCGCTCGCCAGGGGCTTCAGCAGTCCCGCCGGCGCCGCATCCTTCCAGAGCAGCGCGAGCGCCTGCAATTTCTCCTTCGGGTCCCCGGCCTCGACTGCCGCCCGCGCGAGCAGGGCGCGCGGGTGTTCGGTATCGGAAGGCCGCAGATATCTGGCGAGCAAGGCCCCGGGCGCGAGTTGGCCGTTCCGTGCGGCCTCTTCGGCGTCCGCGTCCGTCCGGACCAGTCCCGCGCGTGCGCGCCGCGCCGCCGGATCGCCGCGAAGGCTCCACACCTCCGGCGGCGCCTCGTTCAGCCACGCCAGCATGGCCACGTTGAGCGGGGTGACGGGTCCGTCATCCGGCAATGGCGGCGCACCGTCCGCTTCCGCGTCCATGGCGCGCAGCATCAGCCCTTCGAAGAGGAGGTCTCCCCCGGCATCGACTTCGCGCAGGATGTCGAGAATCAGCCGGGCGCGGTCCATGTCTCCGGCCTTCGCCGCGCAGAACGCCGCAGCGCGCTGCACATAGGCCGAGGGCGCGCGCATCATCTCCGCATCCGCCGCAACGCAGGCTGTGTCCAGATCCCCCGATATGAGGGACGGATCGACGGCCTCGGACCCGACTGCGGCTCCCGGCGCCTCCAGGCCGGCGGCCCCGGCCAGCTGCGCCGCTTCCTTGTCGCGGCCGAGATTCTGCAACTGCCGCACCCGCAAGGGGGCGAGGCGGGGCCCCTCGCCTTCCGGCGGCGCCGCACCGGCTGCTAGCACGCGGAACAGCACGCCTTTGAGCGCCGGCGAGGCGACGGTCTGCGGCAGCCCTTCGAGCAGGCGGGCGACCGCCGCCCTGGAACTGTCGCGCCAAAGCGGCAGACCGAACCCTCCTTCGAACCCGGGCAGGCCGGCCGAGTCGGGGTCGCTCGGCGCCGCCGGCGCGCTCAGAACGGTCTGCACCACCGACGGCGCTCTCTGCGGCTCGCCTTGCTCCGGCTCCGGCTTCGCCTCGGCGGCGGGCGGCGTGTCCGGGGGCATGAGGCGGATAGGGGCGCGCGTCTCGGCAGCCCCGGCCGCCGCCGCGACAAAGCAGACGAAAAGCCCGAAAATCAGCGGCTTAGCGAGGGAAACGGTCATCCGGCAGCACCTTTTCCACCTCGGTCTCGGGTGGAGGCGATTCGACCAGGCCGAAATACAGCAGCCCGGCCACAACCGCCGCGCCGAGGAGCCCGACCAGCACATTCAGGACCAGCCTTCGAGCGTCCATAGCCCTTCCTCGCGTTAGCCTTCCGGGGTGACGGTCCAGCGCTCTTTCCCGATAATGGATTCTAGCGAAAGACGTTCAAGGGCGCGAATGCGGCAAAAACGAGGCTTTGCTTCCCGCCGCCGACGCCCATATCCCGGGAATGCCATTCATGAATCTGTCCAGAACCGTCGTACTGATCGGCATGATGGGCGCCGGCAAGACCAAGGTCGGCCGGTTGCTGGCGCAGCGCCTGGGTCTCCGCTTCATCGATGCCGATACCGAAATCCAGGAGGCCGCCGGCTGCTCCATCGAGGACATTTTCGAAACGCAGGGCGAAGCCGTCTTTCGCGAAGGCGAACGCAAGGTCATCGCGCGGCTGCTGGACGGACCGGTGCATGTGCTGGCGACCGGGGGCGGCGCCTTCCAGAACGCCTCCAGCCGCGCCGTCATCTCGCAGCGCGCCGTGTCGGTATGGCTGAAAGCGGATTTCGATGTGCTCTGGGAGCGCGTATCGCGGCGGGCCAACCGCCCGATGCTCAAGACGGCGGACCCGCGGCGCACCCTCGCCGATCTGATAGACCAGCGCTATCCCGTCTATGCGCTCGCCGACCTCACGGTCGTCAGCGGGGCGGGACCGGTGGAGGAAACCGTGGCGCAGGTCGAAGACGCGCTGCGCGGCGCCGGCCATCTGGACGGCGACCGCGCGGGAAGCCGGCCATGAGCCGGACGCGGAAGATCGAGGTCGGCCTCGGCGAACGCGGCTACGACATCGTCGCCGGACCGGGCCTGATGGAACGCGCGGGCGATTACCTGCTTCCGGTGCTCAAACGGCGCCGGGTCGCAGTCGTCACGGACGGGAATGTCGCCGCGCGCCATCTGGAGCGGCTGGCGGCCGGGCTCGACGCCGCGGGCATCGCGTTCGCGCCTGTCACATTGCCGCCCGGCGAGGCAACCAAGTCCTTCGGCCATCTCGAAGACCTGCTGAACCGGCTGCTGGATGCGGGCCTCGACCGCGGCGGCTGCATCCTGGCGCTCGGCGGCGGCGTCGTGGGCGACCTTGCGGGCTTCGCTGCGGCCATCCTGCTGCGCGGCATCGACTATGTGCAGATACCGACCACCCTGCTGGCCCAGGTGGACAGCGCCGTCGGCGGCAAGACGGCCATCGACACGCCGCAGGGCAAGAACCTTGTGGGCGCCTTCCACCAGCCGCGCCTCGTGCTCGCCGACACGACCTCGCTTGCCACCCTGCCCGACCGCGAACTCAGGGCAGGTTACGCGGAGGTCGTGAAATACGGCCTCATCGATCGGCCGGATTTCTTCCGCTGGCTGGAGGAGAACGGCGAACGGGTGCTCGCCCGCGACGACGACGCGCTTGCGCACGCCATCGCCGTGAGCTGCGAGGCGAAGGCCGATGTCGTGGCCGCCGACGAACGCGAAGCCGGGCGCCGCGCCCTGCTCAATCTGGGGCATACTTTCGGGCATGCCTTCGAGGCGGAGGCCGGTTTCGGCGACGCGCTGCTTCACGGCGAGGCGGTCTCGCTCGGCATGGCGCTGGCCTTCCGCATGTCGGTGCGGCTCGGGCTCTGTCCAGAGGAGGATCTCGCCAGGATGAAGGCGCATCTTGCGGGCGCGGACCTGCCCATTGCTCCGCCGTGCGCCAACGCCTCGCCCGCCCGGCGCGACGCGCTGATCGAGCGGATGCGCCGCGACAAGAAGGCGGAGGCCGGCAGGATCGTGCTGGTGCTCGCGCGCGGCATCGGCCGCGCTTTCGTCCACCGGGACGTCGAGGAGGCCGAGCTATCGGCCCTGCTCGATGAGGCGCTGGCTGCATGACGCTCGAATTCTGGATCATCGTCGGCGCCATACTGGCGCTCCTGGTGCTCTCGGCGTTCTTTTCCGGGTCCGAGACGGCGCTGACGGCCGTCAGCAGCGCGCGCATGCACCACCGCGCCCGCCGGGGCGATGCCCGCGCCTCCGCCGTGCGCCGCCTCCGCGCCGACCGCGAAGGGCTGATCGCAGCGATCCTGCTCGGCAACAACCTGGTCAACATCCTGGCCGCCTCGCTGGCGACGAGCCTGCTGATCGGCCTGTTCGGCGAGGCCGGGGTCGCTTATGCGACCGCCGCGATGACCCTGTTGATCCTGGTCTTCGCCGAGGTGCTGCCCAAGACCTACGCCTTCAACCGCGCCGACCGGGTCGCGCCCGCAGTAGCGCCGGCGATTGCCCTGCTGGTCCGGGTCTTCGGGCCGCCGGCGCGCGCCGTCCAGTGGGTCGTGCGCGGCATCCTTCGCCTGTTCGGAATCGCGGGCGGTTCGCCGGACGGGTCGGAGGAGCATGAGGAGGAACTGAGGGGGGCCATCGAACTGCACCGCGGCGAGGGCGAGGAAATCCGCGACGAACGGCGCATGCTGCGCAGCGTGCTGGACCTCGGCGACGTGTCGGTCGGCGAGGTGATGACCCACCGGCGCAACATGGCGATGGTGGACCTGGCCCTGCCGCCGGGGGAGATCGTGGCCCAGGTGCTGGCCAGCCCCTATACCCGCCTGCC
>JAJEAZ010000315.1 GCA_022824105.1 Alphaproteobacteria bacterium | reverse complement strand
GCTGCTGGACGAGGCGGCATCCGCGCTCCGCACCGCGCCCGGCGAGGTGCCGGCGCGCGTGGCGCAGCTTCTGGAGGAGCGCCGGCGCATGGAGCGCGAGATCGCGGAGCTGCGCCGCAAGGCCGCGACCGGCGGCGCGGGGCCGGCCTTCGAGGAGATCGGCGGCCGGCGCCTCAGCCGCCAGGTGCTGGAGGACGTGCCGGCGCGCGAGCTGAAGGCCATCGCCGACGACCTGAAGCAGCAGATCGGCAGCGGCGTCGTCGCGCTGGCGGCCGTGAATGACGGCAAGGCCTCGCTGGTGGTGGGCGTCACCGACGACCTTGCGCCTTCGCTCAGCGCTGTGGACCTCGTGCGCCTCGGCGCGGCGGCGCTCGGCGGCAAGGGCGGCGGCGGGCGCCCCGACATGGCCCAGGCCGGCGGCCCCGACGGCGCCCGCGCCACGGAAGCGCTGGCCGCGATTGCGGAGGCTATGGGGGGTTAAGGCAACGGTGTTCGCCGAACCCTGGAGCTCTTTGCTTGTCGTTGCCGGCTTCGCTGTCGCATGGCATGTTGCCCGTGTAATTGTAGATCAGTCGGTTCAATCCTGGCGGGAACGCAAACTGGAGCAGGTAAGGGCAAGGAACGACATCGATAGATTTGGATTCGATATGGCATTCAATCGATACGAGGCGTGTCGAACTATTTTGGCAGAAGTTAACGTGGAGGAAGATGGAATAAGAGCTTTTGTTGATGAAACGGATTGGGATGAAATAAAGAATAGATGCCGCAATATGGAAGATTACCAGCCGATTTTTGTGGGAGATACTTCTCGCTCACAACTTCAGAAAGTTTGCGACGAGAGTATGCATTTCTTGCCAACCCCTGTTATCGATCACGCCATCGCATATCTGGGAAGCCGCAACGCAGTGTTTTTGTTGACCGACGCGATAATGGCGCCGCAATTCAAATCATATGACTGCCAAAGAAAGCTTTGGCTGTTGCAACAGTTGTATGAGCAGGCGAAACAACAGTTGGAAAACACCTCGCCACTCGCATGCGCACTCGATAAAGCATGCGAAGCAATGGCAAAAGCTCTAGGTGAAGACTACAGGCGCCGTTACTAGACGCCGCCGGGTCCTATCGGACGTCCCATATCCCGCATTCCGCCGTTCTCACGATCTTCGCCAGCATATGGGCCACCGGAGCCTGTCGTCAAGGCCGCTACTCCGCCGCTTCCTGGCGTCTGCGGGCTTCGTAGGCTTCGAGATTGTCGTCGGGGCGGTCCATGGAGAAGACGCTTTCGACCAGCGCATAGTCCATGTAGCCGCAGCGCGCGATCGGGCGGTAGCGGGTCATGTCCACCATGCCGTCCACGATGATGTCGTCCGAGATATGGACGCCGACCACCTTGCCGAAGCAGGCATTGTTCTCGATCTTCGGGCTCGACCCCGGCAGGCGCACACGGAACAGGAACTCACATTCGAGCGCGGCCGGGGCTTCCGCGACGCGCGGCGGCTTCACGATCTCCGAAGGCGCGGCCGTCAGGCCCGCAAGCTCGATCTCGTCCACCTCCGGCGGCACATGCGCGGAGCTTTCGTTCATCGGCAGGCGCAGGTCCCAGTTGCAGAGGTTCACCACGAACTCGCCCGTCTGCTCGATATTCTCCAGCGTGTCCTTGCGCCCGCCGCCGAGGCGCGGATTGTTCGGCGCGAAGACGATGATCGGCGGCGAGTCCGCCATCGCGTTGAAGAAGCTGTAGGGCGCGAGATTGACCACGCCCTCCGTGCTCAGCGACGAGACCCAGGCGATGGGGCGCGGCGCCACCAATGCCTTGAAGGGGCTGTGGCGGAGGCCGTGCTTGCGGTGGTCGGCATAGAACATGGGGTTCGGGTGCCTTTCTCTCAAATGCGCCGGCCGGCCGCGTCCCAATAGGGCTCGCGGAGCTTGCGCTTGAAGATCTTGCCGGTGTCCTCGCGCGGCAGGGAGTCGTGGAAGACGACCAGCCGGGGGTGCTTATAGCCCGCAATGCGCCCGGTGAGGAAGGCGGCCACCGCCGCCTCGTCCGTGTCGCTGCCAGGCTCGCGCTCGATGGCGGCGGCGACCCGCTCTCCGTATTCCTCGTCCGGCACGCCGAACACGGCGCAGTCGCGCACGCCGGGGCACTCGATCAGCGCCGCCTCGATCTCGGCCGGGTAGATGTTGACGCCGCCCGAGATGATCATGTCGCGGCGGCGGTCGTTCAGGAACAGGTAGCCCGCCTCGTCCAGATAGCCCATGTCGCCATTGGTCACGAGCCCGTCATGCTCGACGCCGGCGCGTTTTTCCGGGTCGTTGTGGTAGGTGAAGGGCATGAGGTCCCGGTGCAGGCAGTAGATCTCGCCGGTCTCGCCGGGGCCGAGGCGGCGCTTGTCCTCGTCGAAGATCACGATTTCGGCGTTCCGCATCACCGGGCCGACCGTGCCCGGCCGCCGGAGCCACTCCTCGGAATCGCACCAGGTCACCATGCCGGTCTCGGTCGAGCCGTAATATTC
>JAJEAZ010000175.1 GCA_022824105.1 Alphaproteobacteria bacterium | reverse complement strand
GTATTCACCACGACTTCAGCCGGCAGCAGATGCTCGATTTCGCGCGCATCCTGCGCCGCCCAGCCCGCAACGATGTCCACGAGCTCCGCATCGGGGAGCTCCAGCAAGTCCGCAGCGCAGACCCGCGCGTACGCGTTTGCGGATTGAAGGGCTCCAAAATTTTCCCTGTTGGCGGATTTCCGCATCAGCCTGCGAACCGTCGCCACGCATTCCTCCGGGTAGGGGCGAACACCAGGCGTACCGTCACGACCGTAGCCGCAATCCTTCTGCAGATCCGAAGCCGTGGTTGCATCAGGCGTTGCAATGCCCACGAACTCCTTGGCTGCCTGGAGTACCTGCTTTGCCACCTGGAATGCAGGCACGCCAAATGCCAGCACACACACTGCTGCAAGAACAATTCTCACCGTCAGATCTCCTTGCCAAACCTCCGTGTCAAGGGACACTGCATTCTTCCATGCACTCACCTATTGATGCAAGCGCCATCAGGAGGAAGTCGGACCGGAACTGGCCGGATTCGAGACCAGATGCCGTCACAGCCCGAGGTCCATGCCGCCCTTGCCCCGCTCGCGGACAACCGGCTTGTTCGTTTCCGCCGACCTGCCCGGATCGTCACGGCCCTTGCTGGCGCTCGCGTCAACACCGCGTTCAGCGCGCCGTCCGGCACGTCCGTCCGCCTCGACAGCCCGGTCCGGCATCTCGCGCTTCATCTCGCCCATGCCCTCCAGCGCGGCGATGCGCTCGCCCGTGGCGGCCTGGAGCCGGGCGCGGAGTTCGGCCGCGTTGTCGGTCACGAGTTCCGCCCGGTCGCGGGCCCGGCTGATCTCGACGTAGAAGCTCTTCTGCGTGGTGAGGTTCGGGTGCCGCGCCTCCATCGCCGCGATCACGTTGTCCACGGTCCGGCCCTGGAAGGCGTGCACCGTCGAGGCCCAGGCATGGTCGAGATGGCGAAGCTGCGGGTCGCCCCGACCGAGCTCCAGCGACTTTCCGTCCTCAAGGCGGAAGGTCACCCGCCCGTCCGCGACCTTGAGAACCTCGGCCGTGCGGCTGTTCACCAGCCCGAGGCCGGCATCGTTGCGCGTCCAGCGGACGCGGTCGCCGGCCCGGAGCTCGATCCCCTCCGCCCTGTAGACCTCGCTGCCGCCCCTGCGTCCCCCGATCTCCTGCGGCCTCCAGGCCACGGAGCCGCCCTTGCCGTCGTCCAGCAGCACGATCCGGGAGTCGTGCTCCACGCCCGCGACCCGGCGCTCGTCGCCCTTCTCCACGCCGATCCTCTTGTACGCGCGATGGAACGCCACCACGTCGCCGGCGGCGTAGTTGGCGGCGAGCGCCTTCTCGGCGTTCGTGAAGCCCTTGGAGACCAGCCGCTCCGACTGGATCGCGGGTCCGTGGATGCGGCCTTCTCGTGCGAGCCGCGCGCGGATGTGGCCGTTGATCTCCTGCCGGAGCGCGTGCGAGGGCGCCATGACCCCCGTGCGCTCCCGCGCCTCCGGGTCGAGCCGCAGCCATCTCGCGGCGACGGCCCCCGCGATGTTGTCCGCCTTGACCTCGGCGACATTGCTCCCAAGCCTCTCGAAGGCGCGCACGATGTCTCCCTTCAGGCTGGCCTCCACCGCCTCCTTCAGGGCGGGGTCGCGCTGGCGCATGATCTCGTCCATCACTGCGACCGTCATGCCGGCGGCCTGGAGCTGGGCGAAGGGCTTGCCTGCGTCGACCGCGTCGAGCTGCTTGGAGTCGCCCACCATAACGACGCGGGGGATTCGCAGTTCCCTCGCGATGCGCAGGAGGTCGCGCGCCTGCACGGTGGAGGCGAGCGAGCCCTCGTCGACCACCAGGATCGTCTTCGCGAAGGCGGCGCGCATCGTCCTTGCGCCCTTGCGCGTGAGCCGGCCCTCGGCGACGCCCGCGTTGCGGGCGAGGAACATCTGGAGCGTCTCCGTCGCGATCCCGGCCTCGGACGCCAGGGTCCGGGCGGCCGAGGCCGACGGCGCGAGCCCCGTGATGCGCCAGCCCCGCTTCTCCGCCAGCGCACGCGCCCGGTTCAGCATGGTGGTCTTGCCGGTCCCGGCGTAGCCCTGGACACCGACAACGCGATCCTTCGCGGACAGGATGAGCTTCACGGCGTCCTTCTGCCCGTCCGTGAGCGGCCCCCTGCTGAGATGCGCCTGCACCATCCAGCTCCGCATCGTCGCGCTGCCGCGCGCCTGGCCCGCGCGCATGAGCGCCACGGTCTCGCGCTCCTCGCCCACCGTGCGGTCGGTCGCGAGCGAATCCCGCGCGCCGGGCATGTCGACCGCGTGCAGGGATCCTGATCTCTCCAGGTCGGCGACCTCGCGTTCCACGTCATCCATGGAGACCCGTCCGGGCGAACGGGCGAGGGCGGCGGCGAGGAGGTCGGCGCGGGAGAACACCGCCTCGCGCTCGGAGAGATGCGCCATGGCCCAGTCCACCGCCTCCGCAGCGGGCGACGCGGGTTCCGCCTCCGCGTCCCGTCCGTTCCCTGCCTCCGCGTCCAGTCCGGGCAGCGACGGCTGTCCGGGCGTGCCCGGGGCCAGCGCGGCGGAATCGAGGCCGAGACCGGCGGCCTGCCGCGCCCAGACGCCCTGAAGCTCCTCGCGGCCGATGTCGCGCTTTCCGCCACGTGTCATGAGCGCCGCGCGTTCCGCGAGGCGCGGGCTGGCCCCGGTCTCGCCAAGGCCCCGCGCCTCCATCGCGGCCTCGATCTCGGCCCGCCGCGTCGAGAACGCCTCGATCGCCTCGCGAGGGATGCCCGCGATCTCGAAGCGCCCGTCGGCATGGGTCTTCTCGATGCCGTAGCCGATCTCCGCGAGACCGGCGGCCAGCTCGTTCCTGTAGAGCATGCCGATGAGCTTCTGGCGGCCGTAGAGCCCCTCGTTGGCCATGGAGCGCCACTTGCCGTCCCCGCCCCTGACCATGTTGGCGAGGACCGCATGGGTGTGCAGCTGCGGGTCGAAGTTGCGCGAGGTGTCGTGCCGGAAGGTGGCGACGACGATCTCCTGGCCGCCGATGCGTCCCATGGTCCCGGTCTCCGGATCCTTCATGCGCGTCTCGGCGGCGTTCCGCTCGACCCAGTCCAGCGTCGCCTTCACCGCACGGTCGTGGACCTCGACGATGCGGTCGTCGCCGCCGACGAGCGCGGCGACGGAGACCGACTTGGGCGCCGAGAAGGTGAGGTCGCGTCCGGGGCGGTGCTGGACCTCGCCATCCCGCCCGCGCCGCCCGAGCCGGGCGCCGGATCCGTCGGGGATCCTGCCCTCCAGCACCTCCCTGAAGGTCTCCGGGTCTACCGGGCCCTCCAGCCCCAGCTCCTCCGCGCCGCGCCCTGCCCAGGCGCTGGCGTCGTGGTGCCCGGGATCGTCCCGGTCGTAGTAGCCGTCCCGCTCGTAGTAGCGCGCGCCCTGCGCCGCCGACGAGATCGCGCCGATCGACAGCATGTCAGCCCCAGTCCCCCTGACCGGGGGCCGTGGCGCGTTCCCCGTTCTTGCCCGCCGACGCCCGCACGGGCTTGCCCTGTCCGTCCTCGGCGCCGTCGTCCGGCTCCGGTTCAAGGTCCAGCTCCATTTGCAATGCGGCCGGTTCCGGCGGCATTTCGGTCGCCTTGGGGGTCTCGTCGCCGGGCACTTGGCCGGAGTCGCGCAAGTGTCCACCACCGACCGGAACCCGGGCACCGCCGGCCTCGTCCGGACGCGGCAGCGCAAGGAGGCCGGTTTCATCGCCGCGCCCGGCGCAGTCGGGGGGTGCCGCAGCGTCGCTGTCGGCGCCGGATTCCGAACCCGTCGCACCGCCCCCGCTTTCGGCCCCGTCGCCCTCGCGCGGCACGAACCGCTCCGCGGCGGCGGGACGCTTGACGTATCTCAGCCGGATCGAGGCGACCGGGAACGGTCCGGGGAACTTGAGGTAGCCCGAGAGGTTCTCCAGCCGCATGATCTCGGAGGGCAGCGCAAGCGCGCGCAGCTCGCGGCGCGGCGTCAGGCTCACGCCGTCGCGGATGGTGTTGGCCCCGTAGGAGAAGCCCTCGGCCACCTCCTCGATCTCGCTCCGCCCGAGGCTGTCCGCCGACCACTGCGCCGTGTCCCGGTCAGGCGCGGCCAGCACCACCCGCGTGCCGCAGAGCCCCGAGATCGTCTCCGCCCCGTTCCGCCCGTAGAGGTCGCGGAGCGCCGAGGCGACCTGGACGCCGAGCACGAAGCAGCCGCCGAACTGGCGGGATTCCGCGAGCCCGGGCTGCAGCGACGGCACCTGGTGCAGCGTGGGGAGCTCGTCCAGGATCACCCAGATGCGCCGGTCGCTGTCCTGGTCGAGCGAGAGCATGGCGTTGACCGCGATCTCCAGCCAGGTCGAGATCAGCCCCCTCAGGCTCGCGTGCTGGTCGCCGCGCGAGGTCAGGAACAGGACCCCGCCCTTGCTCTCCCCGGAGATCCACTCCCGGATCGAGAAGCGCTCGCCCCCGTCGGGCAGGAACTCCAGCGCCGAGAGGTTCGCGGTCAGCATGGCGCGCACCGAGAGCGCGGTCTTCGGGTTGTCGGGATCGACGATCGACTGCGCGACCGTGCCCTCCATGGCCTCGGCCAGTGCCGTCAGGTCCGTCTTCAGGAGATGGTCCACCAGCACCCTGTTCCGGGTCTCGCCCCGCTGGCGGAGGACGGCCGCGCCGTTGGAGAAGAGCTGGCGCGCCGCCGTGACCCAGAACGGGTCCACCGTGTCCTTCTGCTGGGGGATGAGCGCGGCGGCCATCATGTCGAAGTCGCGGGGACCCCGCGCCTCCAGGAATGGCGACCAGCGCGGCGCCCTCGCGTCGAGCGGGTTCATCAGCACGTCGCGGTCCCTGTCGTAGAAGGCGCGGGTGTAGCTCCCCATCTTGTCGTAGATCACGCAGCGCTCTCCCCTTGCGCGGACCTGGGCGACCAGGTCCGAGATCAGCACGGTCTTTCCGGATCCGGTCGTGCCCGAGACGATGGTGTGCTGGGTCTCCGCGCGCGGCGGGTACGGGATCCCCGCGATGGTGTACGGACCGATCCTTGCCGCCCCCGGCATCAGGGCCAGGACGCGCTCGCGCGGCGGCCGCAGCCTGCGGCGCAGCTCGCGCGCGGTGACCATCTCGGCGCCCCTCAGCCGCCGCTGCCGCCCGAGGCGGACACCGCGGTGCCAGAAGACGACCAGGAAGACGACGATCATCCCGGCCCCCGCCATGGCGCCGCGCCAGGCGCCCGCCAGCAGCTCGTCCAGGATCCGCTCCCGCGCCCG
>JAJEAZ010000065.1 GCA_022824105.1 Alphaproteobacteria bacterium | reverse complement strand
GTAATCACCAGCTGGTTGCGGGCATATTCGCCGAGACCGGCCTTGAGGGCATAGGGAATGACGAGCGCCGTGTCGTTCATCGAGGCGACGGCCCGGTACCCCAGCGCCCGGATATAGGCGGCAAGCTGCATGACGATCGCCGCCTCATGGCTGTATTCCCGCCCGGTCGCCGCGCCGGCAAGCGCGGAGGGGTAGGTCGCGACCAGCCCTTCATCCATCTCGTGCCCGAGCACGACCACATGGTCCAGCCCCTCGGGCAGGCCAACCGGCGCCTCGGTGAAGTCCCGCACATCCACGCGCGACTCATAGGTCCAGCGCTCATCATACTCCGCGATGCCGCAGAGGCTTGCGCCGAAGAACCGGGCGACCTTCTTGATCTCGGCCGCCATCTCGGCAGGGTCCTCGACAGCGACCTTCTCGGCGACGACGGGCGTGTCGTCCGAAATCGCCGCCTGGAAGCCCTCGCGCCGGCCGTGCTCCAGATGGCGGTCGGTTATCAGGTCGGAGATCAGCCAGGAGGCGTTGCGGAGCGCGAAGTCCCTCTGGTTGAACCCGTCGCCCCGGCGGGCGGTGAAGTCCGCCCGGTAGGAGTGGAAGAAGGCGTCCGTTTCCCGCGTCCGCACGCGCTCGTCCCAGAAGGCGCGCGTGAACACGTCGTCCATCTGCCGGAAGGGCGCGAAATCCCCGGTCGTCTCGATTCCGGCCGCTGCATCGCTCTCGGCGTAGCGCTTTCGCCAGCGCGCGCGTCGCTCTTCGAGGCTTTCTTCGTTCCCGGGCCAACTCATCGGGGCGAGCCTACCGCTTTTCCCGCCGCAGCGTCAGTGTCCGGCCTTGCGGAAGCCCTTGCCTTCCTCGTCCAGCGCTTCCGCCGGCCGGCCGAGCCACCGGGCGGCGATTGCGCGCCAGACCGCCAGGCGGCTGAAATCGGGCGGGTCGGCGAGCGTGTCGTCATCGTTCAGGAACGGGCTCGGGAAGAACACCGATATGCCGTTTTCGCCCTTCCCGTTCCACAACTCGAAGCCCCAGGTGAGCGGCTTGGCGTCGCGGTCGAAGCCCCGGAATATCTCGGCCCGCGAGGGCCGGCGGTGCGCGCGCAGCTCCGGGCCGGTCGGGTTCGCCGCCGGGCCCCGGTTCTCGCCGATGCACAGGTGGAAATGCCCGCCATTGCCGAACATGACCGTAAGGTAGCCGTCGAAGAGGCTTATCCGCTTCGGCGGGCCCGGGCACTTCCACTCCCAGGCCGCGCCCTGGATCATCGGGCCGAGGCGGATGTCGGCCCAGTGGTTCTCGAACAGGTCGCGCAGAAAGGCCTCCAGAAAGGCTTCCTCCAGCGGCAGCGCCCAGACCTCCCGGGCGAGCGTGCCGTCTTCGCGATGCTGCGTTCCGCTCGGTTCCGTGTAAATGCCCCGGCCCGCGCCGTTCATGTCGTTCCACCTCCCCGCGCCTCGAGTCTGCGCCAGGGTTCCGCCTGCGGCAACGCTCCGGTTCCGTTGCCGGGCCGGCCGTGAAAGGGTGGGGCGATGGGAGCATTTCTCGATGTAGCGCTGCCGGCCTTCCTGCTGGTGTTCGCCGGGGCGGCGGCGGCGCGCGCCGGATGGATCGACGAGGCGGGCGGCAAGGGGCTGAACGGCTTCGTCTATTACCTCGCCATGCCGGCCGCGCTCTTCCGGGCGGCCTCGGAGGGCGCACTGCTCCAGGGCTTCGACTGGCGCCTGGTAGTGGCTTATTTCGGCCCGACGCTGGTGCTGCTGGCGGCCGTCGAGGCGCTCGGCCGCCGGACGCCGGCGGAGCAGCGGGCGCTCACCGGCATGGGCGCGTGCTTCTCCAACAATGTCTTTCTCGGGATGCCGGTGATCGTGGCGCATATGGGCGGGGCAGCCGCCGGCCCGATGACGGCGATCATCGCGCTCACCACCGTGTTGTTCATCGGCCTGCCGGTGCTGCGGATCGAGATGGCGAAGGGCTCCCGCGGGGCCGCGGCGGCCGCGGTGGGCGGCGTGCTCGCCAACCCGCTCCTGATTGCGATTGCGCTCGGCACGCTCTGGGCGCTGCTGCCCTGGCGCCTGCCGGGGCCGGCGGCAGTGGCGGTGGACCTGCTGGCGGCGGCCTCGGCCCCGGCCGCGCTCGCCGGCCTCGGCGCGGCGCTTGCGGGCTACCGTATCGCCGGCGATCTGCGTGACAGCGCGACGCTGTGCGGCCTCAAGCTGGTCGCGCATCCTCTCATGGTGTGGCTGGCGGCGGGCGCGGTCGGCCTCGGCGAGTTCGAGACGGCCGTGGCGGTGCTGGCCTCGGCCATGCCGGTCGGCGCCAACGTCTTCGTGCTGGCGCAGCATTACGGCATCTATGAGCGCCGCGCCTCCGCGGCGGTCGTGCTCTCGACCCTGGCCGCCATGCCGCTCGCCGCCCTGCTGATGACGGTCTTCCATCCCTGAAGCGTCAGGCCCGCCGGCGGATGAGCCAGACGCCGAGCATGGTGAGCGCGAAACCGGGCCACATCGCTGCGGGCAGGCTTTCTCCGAGGAAGGCCCAGGCGAGCAGCGCGGTCGCGCCCGGCACAAGATAGAAGTTGGACGCGGCGCGCCCCGCCTCGCCCTGGCGCAGCATGTAGAGCAGCAACGCCATGGCGCCGAGCGAGACGCCGAAAGTCAGGTAGGCGAGCGCCGCGACCATGCCGGCTGTCCAGACCGCGTGGGGCGTCTCGAACGCCCAGGTGAACGCCCATGCGGTGACGGCTGCGGCTGCGAGCTGCACGGCGTTGGCGCCGACCAGCGGCGCCTCCCGGCAGAAGCGCGCATGGTAGAGCGTGCCGGCGGTGAGCGCCGCGATGGACCCGACGGCCCAGGCGATGCCGGCAGGGCGCCCGAGGTCGAAGGCGCCGATGCCCGCGACCAGCGCGACGCCGCCCGCGCCCAGCAGGAAGCCCGCCCATTGCCGGCCCCGGAAGCGCTCGCCCAGCAGCGGGCCGGCAACGAGCGCGGTCGCGATCGGGTGCAGGGCGCCGATCAGCGCCATGGTTGCGCCGCGGATTTCGGTCATGGCGAGATAGGCGGCGCCCAGATAGCAGGCGTTGATGACCGCGCCCGACAATGCGAGATGGGCAAGTTCGCGCGGAGCCGGCCGCCAGTCCTTCACCAGGAAGCTGGCTGCGACCGCCAGCACGGCCGCCGCGATGGTGAAGCGGATCGCCAGGAAATAGAACGGCGTGATGTCCGGCAGGCCGGCGCGGACCGCGACGAAGGCGCCGCTCCAGATCAGGACGAAGAAGAGCGGGGCGAGGCGGGTCAGCTTGCGCTGTCCTCGATCACCTCGCCGCCGAGTTCCTCGACGAAAGCGTAGATTTCCGTTGCCGCCGCATCGATGCGCGCGCGGTCGGGCCCGCGCACGACCAGCGCCACGCCGGTGCCCTTGTCGGTGTTGTAGAAGGGGTAGGAGCCGAGATCGAGCTCCGGAAAGCGCTGCTGCACCGCGCCCAGCCCCTTCGCCAGCACGCCCTCCACCAGCCGGGTCGAGAGCGACCGGGAATGGATCACCGTGCCGCGCCGGAGCGAGGGTTTGGCGGCCTCGAACATGGATTGCATGATCTGCGGCACGCCGGCGAACACGAACACGTTCTCCATGCGGAAGCCGGGCGCGATGGAGACCGAGTTGTCCACGAGCTCCGCGCCGACGGGGGTGATCGTCATGCGTTTGCGCGCTTCGGTGAACTCCTGCCCGCGCCGGTCGTACCATTCGGCCATCCGGCGGTAGCTGTCGGGGTGGTAGTGCCAGTCCGTCCCGAAGGCGGCGGCAATGGACTCCGGCGTGATGTCGTCATGGGTCGGCCCGATGCCACCGGTGGTGAAGACATAGTCGTAGCGCGCCCGGAGCGCGTTCACGGCCTCGACGATCTCGTCGCGGATATCGGGCACGATGCGCACTTCCGAGAGCTGGATGCCGATCTCGTTCAGGCCGTTGCCGAGAAAGGCGATGTTCCTGTCCTGGGTGCGCCCGGAGAGGATCTCGTTGCCGATGACGCAGAGCGCGGCGGTAACCGTGGGGGCCATAGGGGGTTGTCCTCGGGCGGCGGAGCGGGCGGAGGATAGCCCCGCCGGGCGCGCTCTTGAAGACGGCGCGGCAACGACTCCGAAATGCTATGCTGCGGAGAGAGTACTCTCCGCCAGCATCCAACGGGAGCCTAGATGCAGCTCAAGCGCCAACAGACCCGCCGCCGGGAAGACGAGATCGCGATCCACACGGACGACGACCTTGCGGCCATGCGCAAGGCCGGCCGGCTTGCGGCGGAAGTGCTGGACCATGTGACGCCGCATGTCGTTCCCGGCGCAGCGACGGAGGAGCTCAACACGGTCTGCCACGATTTCATCCTTGCGCACGGGGCCGTGCCGGCGCCGCTCAACTACAAGGGCTTCCCGAAGTCCATCTGCACGTCCGTCAACCATGTCGTCTGCCACGGCATCCCCGGCCCGCGGCGGCTGCGCGACGGCGACATCCTCAATATCGACATCACCGTCATTCTCGACGGCTGGTACGGCGATACGAGCCGCATGTTCCTGGTCGGCGACCGCGTCGGCGTGAAGGCGCGCCGGCTGGTCTCGGTGACGCATGAGGCGTTGATGCGCGGCATCGAGGCCGTCCGTCCCGGCGCGCATCTGGGCGATATCGGCCATGCCATCCAGGCCTATGTCGAGCCGATGGGCTTCTCCGTGGTGCGGGATTTCTGCGGCCACGGCCTCGGGCGGGAGTTCCACCAGGCGCCGAGCGTGCTGCATTTCGGCCGGCTGGGCGACGGGCCGATGCTGCGCGAGGGCATGTTCTTCACCATCGAGCCGATGAT
>JAJEAZ010000150.1 GCA_022824105.1 Alphaproteobacteria bacterium | reverse complement strand
GCCAGGCCGGCCGGGTCGTGACGGTCTTCGGCGAGGCCATACCCACGGCCTTCTGCTCGCCGCTCACGGTCTGCCTCATCGAGCTGGAACCCGGCGAGCAGCTGACCGACACCCCTTCGTGGGGCGACACGGTGCGCTGGCAGGTCGTCCCCAAGCGCCAGGGCCGCGACCCGGAAACCGTTGTCCTCGAGATCAAGCCCGCCGCCGACGCGGTGGAGACCAACCTGGTGATCCCGACCGACCGCCGCCTCTACACGATCGCGCTCCGGAACGACCCCGAGTTCCATACGCCGATACTGAGCTTCCGCTGGCCTGACAGCGAGGCCGGCGCCATTGCCGAGAGCATCGAGCGGCAGAGGGCGGAGGAACGGGCCGACGAGCAGGCCCGCGAGGCTGAAGCCGCCGCGCTTGCCGACGTCACGGCAGCGGAAATGGCGCATTCCGGCGTGCCGACGGACTCCGGGCCGCGAACGGCCGAACTGCTGGACTTCAGGTTCAAGGTCGACGGCAAGGCGGCGTTCCGGCCGGTGCGCGTCTTCGCGGACGGGTCCAGGACCTACATCGATCTCCATCCGCGGTATCGCGGCCCCCTGCCCGCGATCGTCGCCGGCAAGGCCGAAGGCAACGCGGCTCTGAACACGCGCGTCTCCGCCAGCGGCAGCCGCCTCGTGGCCGATCGGGTCATCACCGACGTCTGGCTCCAGTCCGGACGCGAGCGCGTCAGGATCAGGAGGATCGCGAATTGACGAGCTTTCAGCGGTCCTTCCGGAGCGTCCTGCGGTGCGTGGCTGCGGCTGCCGGCCTTGGTGTGCTTTCGGCCTGTACCGGTACAGGAGAGTTCCCCGGCGCGTTCTCGGGCAAGGGCAGCGGCGGGCTCACGGAAGTGCAGGCCTGCGCCATCGGCTTCGACCTGGCCCGCGAGGTTCACGAACGAGTCGCGCTCAGGCGCACGGTGCTCCTCGCGCCCGGACAGGAGAACTCCTGCGAGCGCCACGCGCTCGAGTATCTCCGCCGCACCGGCTTCCGGATCGACGAGACCGGCCAGGGCGGCGTGACCTTCGACATCTCGATCGACCGGATGGAGGACGGCGACGTGGCGGCCGTGGCCGAGATCGGCGGCAGCCTGCGGATTTCTCGGATGTACACACCGGTCCAGACCGGCGTCCTCGCGGCATCGGCCGTCACTGTCCAGCAGCTCGATCCGGACACGTATCTCGCGAGGGGCGCGAGATGGTGACGTCGGGATCAGCCCGGCGGAGCCTCCGCGCCGCCCATGATTTCCTTGCGGGCGGCGTGCATCAGGAACGCCGAGCGGGTGATCCCGCGCTGCCTGGCTGCATCGGCAATTGCGCTGATCATGGCCTCGTCGCCGGTGACGTTGAGACGGCGCTTCCGGCCTTCGGTGCGCAGGAACGGAACCGACATGAGATATGCGCCCCTTGCATGCGCCCTCCGGACCTTCTCGAGACGCCGCAGCTCCGCGATCTTGCGCGGTTCCGGCATCTCCTTTCCGTCGAGATGCAGGATGAGCGCCTGGCACGCATTCGCATAAAGATCCTCCTCTTCGTCAGCTGCCGAGAAGCATCCCGGAACGTCCGGAAACCATATCCCGTAGGCGCTTCCTGGATCCTTTTCCACGACTCCAATGAAATTCGTCATCGTCTCTCTCCGTCTCCCTGTGCCTTCCTGGCCGGCGCGTCCGCAAGCCAAGGATGCGGCCTTGCCGTTCACTCCGGCTCCCCGCCCTTCCAGCCGGCCTCCTCCTCAATCTCCAGGACGAGGCCGATCGGCAGATCCTTCCTTGGATGCGGAATGATCACTCGCCGCGGACCATTGCCGAAGACATGGTGCGATCCGTTGATGCGGAGAAGGGTCCAGCCTTCGCGCTTCAGCCGCTTGATGATCTACCGGCTGTTTTTCTCATGCGACATGCGCAGAAATATGCGCATTGCGCGCGCCAAGGTCAAGCCATGACGGAGCGGCAATTCATCGACAGCCTGAACTGGGGCGCCCTTGTCGCGCCCGGAGTGATGGGCTGCAAGGACGGGTCGCTGCTGGCCCGCCGGGCGGTCGCGGGCATCGACAGCGAGAGCCACGCGCTCGAGTATTTTCGCCGCACCGGCTTCCGGATCGACGAGACCGGCCAGGGCGGCGCGAGCTTCGACATCTCGATCGACCGGATGGAGGACGGCGACGTGGCGGCCGTGGCCGAGATCGGCGGCAGCCTGCGGATTTCGCGAATGTACACCCCGGTCCAGACCGGCGTCCTCGCGGCATCGGCCGTCACCGTCCAGCAGCTCGATCCGGACACGCATCTCGCGAGGGGCGCGAGATGGTGACGCGGGGACAATCTTCGATCACGTCATTCCGGGGAGAGCCCGGCGGACGGAAGCGGGACCGAAACGAGGACGTCTCCCCGGGCAAGGTCCTGGCGCACCTCCTTGATCTGAAGGATCTCCGCGAGCGGGCGGGCGCGCGGCATCTCCTCGCCGTCAAGATGCACCTCGAGCGCTTCGCTCGCCATTGCGAGGATGTCCTCTTCCTCGTCCGCCGCCGAGTAACACCCGGGGACATCCGGAAACCAGATCCCGAACGCGCTGCCGGGATCCCTGCCGACGACACCGGCCACGTGCGCGCCGCCCGAACCGGTCGTTCGCGCCTCGATCTCCCCGGCGGTCAGCAGCGGCACCATCGTCAGGAACGCGCCGCGGCCGAAGGCGCCGCGAACCTCCTGCAGCATCAGGACCTCCTCTGCGGGGCGTGGAGAAGGTGCCTCCAGGCCCTCGAGATGGAATTCGAGCGCCTGGCAGGCATTCAGGAAGAGATCGTCAAGCCCGTCCGCGGCGGATGTGCATCCCGCAACGTCCGGAAACCAGATCCCCCAGGCGCTGCCGGGATCCTTTTCCACGACTCCAAAGTAACTTGTCATCGCTTCCGTGTCCCCTTTGTCGCTTGCCGATGCAAGGCGGCGGGCGTGTCAGGGCATGGTTGCGGAGATCAGCTCGGCCAGCCATGGCAGGACGAGCACCGCAAGGACGGCCGCGCCGATCAGCTTCATCCACTTGAGGTCGGTCTTGAGTTCGGCAATGTCCGTTTTCACCTCGTGGATATCCGCCTTCACGTCGTGGATGTC
>JAJEAZ010000250.1 GCA_022824105.1 Alphaproteobacteria bacterium | reverse complement strand
GCATCCCGTCGGACGAAGGCGGGAAACGCAACGGAAGGAAGGCGCAAGCCATGCACAAGTGGATCGACCATATCGTCGTCCGGGTGAAGGACCTGGACCGGAGCCTCGAGGACTATGAGACCAAGCTCGGGCTGAAGGCGGAGGCGCCGCCGGAGGACGAGCCGCAACTGGGGCTCCGGCGCGCGATCCTGCCGCTCGGCGATTCCGGGCGCTTCATCGAGCTCGCCGAGCCGCTCGGCGACGGCGCGATCGCCCGCAGCCTCGAAAAGAACGGCGAGGGGCTGCATCTCGTCGCGCTCGCCGTGGACGACCTGGAGGCGGCGAAGACGCAGATGGCGGAGAACGGCGCCAGGCTGATCGAGGCGACCGGCATGGTCTTCGTCCACCCGGCCGACAGCCACGGCGTGCTCTACCAGCTCATCGAGCGGGACTAGCCGGTGGCGGACGGCGGCGCTTTCGTTCCGGGCACGGAGCGCCGGATCGAGGGCCGCGCCGGCGGGCCGCTCGACGGGCTGACCTTCGCCGCCAAGGACCTGTTCGACGTGGCCGGCCTGCCCACGGGCGGCGGCAATCCCGACTGGCCGGGCGCCGCCGCCCCCGCCGAACGCCATGCCTGGGCCGTCGAGGCGCTGCTGGACGCCGGCGCGGCCTTCATCGGCAAGACCATCACCGACGAGGTCTCGCTCGGCATACTCGGCGAGAGCGCCTTCTACGGCACGCCCGTCAACCCGGCCGCGCCGGACCGGGTGCCGGGCGGCTCCTCCTCCGGCTCGGCCTCGGCGGTCGCCTCGGGCCTCTGCGACACGGCGCTCGGCACCGACACGGGCGGCTCGGTGCGCGTGCCGTCCAGCTTCTGCGGGCTTTACGGCATCCGCCCGACATGGGGCCGGCTCGACCTGCGGGGCATGATGGCCCAGGCGCCGAGCTCGGACACGGCGGGCTGGTTCGCGCGCGATGCGGAGACCTTCGCGCGCGTCTCGGCCGTGCTGCTGCAGGAGGCGGTCCCGGAGGGGTTGCCCAACCGGCTGCTGGTCGCCGTCGATGCCTTCGGCTTTGCGGACGGCGAGGTCGCCGACGCGCTCCGGCCGATGGTCGAACGGCTCGGCCGGATCGTCGGCGCACCGGAGGAAGTGACGATGGCGCCGCCCGGCCTCTCCGCCTGGGCGAAGGCGCAGCGCACGCTCCAGCCCTGGGAGGCCTGGCTCACCTTCCGCGACTGGCTCGAGCGGCGCAATCCGCGCATGGCCTTTTCGGTCGCCCGCAACCTCGTGCGCGGCGCGGACATTGCCGAGGCGGACCGGCTCTGGGCGTCGATGGTCCGGGCGGAGGCGCGGGCGCGGCTCGCGCACCTGCTGCCGCCGGGCGCGGTGCTCTGCCTGCCGACCACGCCCTTCCCCGCCCCGCCGAAGGGGCTTTCGATTTCGGAGCAGGAAGTGCTGCGGACCCGCATCTCCGTGCTGGCGAGCCACGGCGGCCTCACCGGCGCGCCGCAGGTCAGCCTGCCGGGGGCGGCGGTGGACGGCCTGCCGGTCGGGCTTTCGATAGTCGGCGGCCACGGAACCGATGCCGGCCTCGTCGCGCTGGCGCTGGCAATGGAGAGGGACGGATGACCGACATGACGCCCAATATCCCCGAAGTCGTCGCGGAAGTGCGCGCGCGCTTCGAGGCCTATGAGGCCGCGCTGGAGACGAAAGATGTCGATGTGCTGGACGCGACCTTCTGGGAAAGCCCGCACACGATCCGCTATGCGCTGCACGAGAACGGCTACGGCTTCGACGAGATCCACGCGCACCGCGTCGCCCGCCCGCCGGGGCCGGGCATCAAGGAGGCGCGCCGGCGGCTGGAAATCCTGACGCTCGGGCGCGACTGGGCCGTGGTCAACCTGGAGTTCAAGGTCCGCGGCCGGGACCTTGTCGGCCGGCAGAGCCAGACCTGGGCGCGCTTCCCGGACCTCGGCTGGAAGGTCGTGGCCGCGCATGTCTCGACGGTGAGCGAAACGCCCTTCTGGTAGGGGCGGGCTTCTTTGCGCGCCGGAGCACAAGGGGGGCCAGGGGCGCCGAAAAGGGACGCGGAGCGGAACGCAACCCGGCCGGCAGGCGCACACGGCAAACCGCCCTCATCCTGCGATTGCCGCGCCGGGCTTCCCGCTATTCCGGTCCGGCATGGACAAAGCGGAAGGGGCATTCCCGGTTCCGCGTCGGGGCCGGTAAGCGGTCCGGCAGCCGGGACGCCCGTCCCGGCCGCGCTGGCGCTCGGGGCCTGCGGCCCGCGTTTCGTGAAAAATCTCCGGTATTTTCATTTTTCGTTCCCCGATGGGCTTGACATTTGGCGGCATGGTGTAGAATGAAAGTAGAGAGAGGCGGCTTCCGGGGCCGCCTTTCGGCGTTTCTGCGGAAAGCGACCGGCAGGGGCCGGAAAAAAGCCCCGGCGGGAACCGACGGGCGAGGTGCGTGCGCCGTCTCGCGCGCGCAATCAGGCGCGCGAACCGCGCCGGCGCCGACACCCGCCCGCGCCCGCACGCGAAACGCGCGCAAAACAGGGACACCCCTGTCCCACCCTTTGCCTGGAAGGAGGCACGCATGACCGAAACCGACCCTCGCCGCAGCCCGGCAGGAGGCCCGCGCCGACAGCCCGGCGGAAACGGCCCCGCATGACAAAACATGACAATTTCCGCAGCGCCGCATGACGGAACATGACATCTCATGACACTTCCGCAGGGGTCTCCGCCGGCCTGGCAACGACCCGCTCGCCGCCTCCTTCGGCAAGCTCGGGGCAGGCTCTTTCGTCGTGCCCCTTCCCGTCATGCCCGGAACAGGTCCGGCCTCGGTTCTGGCGGCGGTTTCGGGCCTGGCGCGAAATACGGTCCAATTCGAACGGATGGCGCTATGGCGCAGCGGGAAATTCTGAAACGATGGACAGGCGCAACCGGGGCGGGCGGTTGCCGGATGGCGCCGGCCCCGGTCTGCGATGCCGCACGCCGCTTCTTCGGGGGTTGAACCATGGCGAGCCTGCCGACGCACGCATCCGTCGCGGTCATCGGCGGCGGGGTCATGGGCTGTTCGACGCTCTACCATCTCGCCGCGGGCGGCGTGTCCGACGCGATCCTGCTGGAGCGCAACCAGCTGACCTCCGGAACGACATGGCACTCGGCGGCGCAGGTGCGCGCGCTCCGGTCCACGCGGAACCTGACCGAGCTGATCCGCTATTCCATCGACCTCTATTCGAGGCTGGAGGCGGAGACCGGGCAGGCGACCGGCTGGATCAACAGGGGCTCGCTCTCCATCGCCACCGGCCGCGACCGCATGATCCATATCGAGCGCCAGGCAGCTCTCGCCCGCCTGTTCGGGGTGCGCGCGGAGACCGTCGGCCGGGACGAGGCGCGCGAGCGCTGGCCGCTGATGAACGCCGACGACGTGGTCGGGGCGGTCTGGTCGCCCGATGACGGCCGGGTCAGCCCGTCCGACTTGTGCGCGGCGCTGGTCAAGGGCGCGAGGTCGCGGGGCGCCCGCATCTTTGAAAACACCGCGGTGACGGGAATCATGACGCGGAACGGCCGGGTCGCGGGCGTGGAGACGGAGAGCGGCGCGGTCCGCTGCGAGGCGGTGGCGCTCTGCACCGGGCTCTGGAGCCGCGAGGCCGGCGCCATGGCGGGCGTGGAGGCGCCCGTCTGGCCGTGCGAGCATTTCTACCTGCTGACCATGCCGGTCGAAGGCGTTTCGGGCCATCTCCCCTCGCTCTCCGACCATGACGGCCATCTCTACATTCGCGACGAGGGCGGCGGGCTGCTGATCGGCTGTTTCGAGCCGACGGGCAAGCCGATAGCGCCCGAGGTCC
>JAJEAZ010000372.1 GCA_022824105.1 Alphaproteobacteria bacterium | reverse complement strand
AAAGTGGGGAATCTCGTGCTTGTCCGCCACGCACTCCTCGGGAACGATCGTCCGGTAGCCGTGCGACAGCGAGGCCACCGCCGAGGCGCGCACGCAGCCCGAGGTGCTGCCGCCGGTGAGGATCACCGTGTCCACCTTGTGCCAGACCAGTAGCGAGGGGATCAGGCTGTCGTGGAACACGCTCGCCATGCGCTTGTTGACCACGGCGTCGCGGGCGCGGTCCACCGCAAGTCGCGGATCGAGCTCCGCCCGCACGCCGTTCTCCTTGATGTTCTGCAGAGAGTTTTCGGTGTCGGTGCGGGTGCCCCACACGCCCGCGTCGTCGGCGTTGTCCATGTAGGCGACGAACGTCCAGATCACCGGCATGTTCCTGGCGCGGGCCAGCGACGCGAGTTGGTTGATGTAGTCGATCTGGTTGGGGTCGGTTTGGTAGGCGGTGGGGAAGGCGTCGATGTCCGTGTAGGCGCGCTGCAGGTCGATGTTGACCAGCGCCGCCTTGTCGCCGAAGCCAAAGCGCGCCCGGTTCGGGTTGGACTTGACCTCCTGCCAGTACTGACGCGGCGTCAGGTCGGAGGTCTGCATGACTGGCATCGGCGCATCCGGTCGACGGCTTGGCGCCGCATAAAAGCATATTGTTATATCAATAGCAACTCGCGGGTTATACTGGGCTCGTTTTTCATCGGGCAGGGCCCTTGCCGCGGGCGCGGAATTCCCGGGGCGGCTCGATTGCACAGGAGGCCAGCGTGCGCGCACGGACCGGCATCGACGAATCCTGCCTCGAACGTCTTGCCGGACGGTTGGGGGCCGACTCGGTCCGCGTCGACGCCGCCGCCCGCGAGCTGCACGGCCAGGACATCTCCGGCGACTCCCATCCCGTGCTGGCCGTGGTCCGGCCCGCCTCGACTGAGGCGGTCGTGGAAACGGTGGCCTTCGCCCGCGAAGAGAATCTCGTCATCGCCCCGCGGGGCGGCGGGATGTCCTACAGCAGCGGCTACGTCTGCCCCGGCGGCCGGACGCTCTGCCTCGACATGGGGCGCATGGACCGGGTGCTTGAGGTCAACGCCGAGGACATGTACGTCACCGTGCAGGCGGGCTGCACTTGGCACCGCCTGCACGAGGCCTTGGCGCCGCTGGGCCTGCGCACGCCGTTCTGGGGCACGCTGTCGGGCCTTAAGGCCACGGTCGGCGGCAGCCTCTCTCAGAACAGCGTGTTCTGGGGCAGCGGCCGGCACGGCACCGCCGCCGACTCCGCAATCGGCTTCGAGGTCGTGCTGGCGAGCGGCGAGCGCCTGCGGACCGGCGCCGCCGCCCAGGCCGGGTCCAAGCCGTTCCTCCGGCACTACGGGCCGGACCTGACGGGGCTGTTCACCTGCGACGCCGGGGCGCTGGGCATCAAGACCGAGGCGACGCTGAAGCTGCTGCCCGCGGGCGACGGACGGGCGGCCGCGAGCTTCGACTTCGCTGCCCACCGCCCACTCATGCGGGCCATGTCGGAGGTCTCCAGGCGGCGCTTGGTGGACGCCTGCTTCGGCTTCGATCCGACCCTCAAGGCGCAGCGCATGAAGCGCGAGTCCCTCACCGCCGACGTCCGGGCCCTCGGCCGGGTGGTCGCCGGGCAGGAAGGCCTGCTCGAGGGCTTGAAGGCAGGCGCCAAGGTGGCCGCCGCGGGCCGGGGATTCATGAAGGACGTGGGCTTCTCCGCGCACTTCATGGTGGAGGAGGCGAACCAGTCGGCGGCGGATGATTCGATCGGGCGCATCCGGGACATCTGCGCGGCCGAAGGCGCCCGGGAGATCGAGAACAGTGTGCCCAAGATCGCCAGGGCCCATCCGTTCGGCCCCCTGAACTCCATGATCGGCCCGGCCGGGGAGCGCTGGCTGCCGGTGCACGGGCTGTTGCCCCATTCGAACGCGGTGGCGGCCTTTGAGGCCATCGAGGCGCTGTTCGCGGACAACGCCGCCGTCATGGAGCGGCACGGCATCCTGCACGGCACCCTGATGACCTGCGCCGACACCAACTGCTTCGTGATCGAGCCGGTGTTCTACTGGCCGGACGAGCTCAATGCCCTGCACCGGCACAGCGTGGAAGCCCAGGTGCTGCGCAAGGTCGAGCGCCACCCGGAAAACCGCGCCGCGCGGGACGAGGTCATGCGCCTGCGCACTGAACTCATGGCGCTGTTCCAGACGTGGGGCGCCGCGCACCTACAGATCGGCCGGCGCTATCCGTACCAGGAAGGGCTGGACGAGGCGCCGCGCCGCTTGGTGGGCGAACTCAAACGGCTTCTGGATCCCGAAGGGCGCATCAATCCCGGCGCCCTCGGGCTGCCGGCGCATTGAACGCCGCCGCCGTCAGGCAGTCCAGCGCCAGGCTGACCCTTAGCGGCGGGCCGGTCGACCTGCACTACCGCGTTGCCGGCAGCGGCCCGCCCCTGTTCCTGCTGCATCCCTCGCCCTTCAGTTCCGCCTTCATGGTGCCCCTGATGCGCCGGCTTGCCTGCCGGGCCACGCTGATCGCGCCCGATACGCCGGGATTTGGCGAGTCGGAGCCCGTTGCGGACGGAGGCGGCGCCCGGGGACTCGCGCCCTGGGTGGAGGCCATGATTGCCCTGCGCGCCGCCCTCGGCCTTGATCGCGTCGCCGTTTACGGTTCGGCGACCGGCGCGCAGATCGCCATCGAGTGGGCCAAGGCGGATGGCGGCGCCGTGCGCGGCGTCGTGCTCGACAACGCGGCCAGCTTCACCGACGCGGGGCGCGGCCGCATCATGGACGGCTACTTTCCCGACCTGCAACCGGCGGCCGACGGAAGCCATCTCGCCCGGGCCTGGCAGGCGGCCCACGACGCCACCCTGTTCTTCCCGTGGCAGCGCCCGGCCGCTGACAGCCGGGTGGCGCCCCGGCTCGGAGCCGCCGAAGCGATGGACCTGGCCGCCCGCGCCTACTTGGCGGCGGGGCCGGGCTACGAGGACGCCTACCGGGCGGCGTTCCTGAACGAGCGGGCCGAGCGGGTTAGGCCCATCAAGGCGCCGCTGGTCGTCCTGCGCTGGCAGGGCAGCATCCTCAAGCGGTGGACGGACCGCTTCGACGAGCTGGAGTGGGGCGGCAACGTCGTCATGGCCCATTGCGGGCCGACGCCGGAGGACCGCTGGTCCTGTCTGGAATCACACTTGGATCGGGTGCTCCCCAACCAATGCACCGCATCCGAGGTTCTGTGCCTCGATTCCGGTTCGATCCGCTACGCCGACGCGGGCTTCGGCCCGATCCGCTACCGAGTGAACGGAGAAGGGGGCGCTACCGGAGTCGTCCTGCACGGATTGGGCGGTGCCGGCGACCTGGCCGATGCGCCGCCGGACGCCAGCGGCTGGGCGCGCATCGATCTGCCGGGCCACGGCGGGTCCGCGCATCCCGAGGGTCTTTGCGTGGACCACTGCGTCCGTGCCGTGCGGCGCATCGTCGAGACGCTGGACGCCGAGTGCGTGACGGTCGTGGGCACCGGCGCAACGGCGCGCCTCGCCCGGATGGCCGCCCGCGGCGATCCGCGGGTCCGCTTCGAGGAGGCCGCCGTCCCCTGGTTCGGCGGCGTCCTGCCGGATCTCGCCCCGGAAGCCTCCGGGGCGCACCTGTGGCGGGCTTGGTACTGGCTGCGCGGGCAATACCTTGAGCGCAACGAGAGCCCGCCGGAGCCCGCGCGCCTGACCCGGATGCTGCTGGCGCTGCTGGATGCCCAGGCCGCCTACCGCACGCTGCAGGGCGCGCTGGATGCGTCCGGGGCCGACGGCGGCTACACTAGCTGACCTCGGCCGGGGAGCGGGTCCGTGCACAGTCCAGCCAATTCAACTCGATAAAACCTCGTCAGGTTAGTTCATGGAAAAGACCAGCCAACTGTTCACGCCGATGGAGCTCGGCTCCCTGCGCACCGACGGCCCGATTCCCCTGTACCACCAGCTCTACCAGCTGCTAAAGCGGCACATCCTCTCCGGTTCCCTGGCCCAGGGCGCCAAGCTGCCCACGGAAGCGGAGCTTTCCTCGGGCTTCGGCGTATCGCGCGTCACCGCCAAGCGGGTGATGGACATGCTCGCCGCCGACGGCCTCATCAAGCGGCAGCGCGGCAAGGGCAGCCACGTGGTCTTTGAGTCCTCCGCCTCCGAAGTGGAGGCTCCGCTCGTCGGCATGCTCGAGCGGCTCGCCAGCATGTCGCGCACCACCAAGGTCCGTGTGCTGCACATCGAAAAGCGCCTGCCACCGCGCAACCTGGTTGACGATCTGCGCATGCCGGAGGGCGAGCCGGTGCACTACGTCACCCGCGTGCGCTCCAGCGAGGACGCGGTGCCGTTCGCCTACTACGAGAGCTGGACCCGCGGCATCGACCGGGGGTTCACCGCCCGGAACATCGAGCGGCGCACCCGATTCGACATCATGGCGGAGAACGGCCACGCCATCACCCGCATCGAGCAGTACCTGAGCGCCTCGGCCGCCACGCCGCCGGTGGCCGAGCAGCTTCAGCTCGTGCCCGGCGACCCGGTCCTGACCCTGGTGCGCCACTCGTTCGACGACAGCGGCGACGCGGTGGACCTGCTGAACTGTCAGTACCATCCCGAGCGGTTCCATTACCGGATGAACCTGAGCATGGATGACTACGCCGGCTGACGGCCCCGGCGGCAGGAGGCGGTAGCGGTCTCGGTTCGCTTTCCGGTCAGCCTGACTCAACCAGTTCAAACAGCGCGCCGTCCGGATCGGCCACGGTGACGCTGCGCCCGCCGTCGTAAAGTTGGCCGTCGTGCGCCTGGGCGGCGGCGAACGGCGCTGCCGTCACGGCGTCGAGATCGCCCATCCGCAAGGTCGTCATCGCGATTCCCGGGGGCAGCAGCCCGTCGTGCGCCGGACGCGGGCCGGCTGCCGCGGGCATCTGGTCGATCTCGAGGAACAGGTCCCTCCCATCCGCCATGGTCGATATGGTGTAGCGCTGCTCGACCGGCGTGCCGAAGGCCTTCGCCAGCATCCTATAGGTGATGTCCATCGATTCCTGCCCCACGTCGAACCCGAGGCCTTGAACCATCCATCGCTGCGCGGCGCGCATGTCGCTCGACGCCAGCACGTTGATGAAGAGGCGGTCGATGAAGCTCTGCGCCCGCGGCAGCCGGAACCCCGGCAGGTCGTCGTCGATCTGGGTGAAGTAACAGACCTCGCCGTCGGGGCCCTTCGCCTGCATGGCGTGAATGGGCGCCACGCCATCGACGCCCCCCGGCGGCCCGATGATCTCGAACGGCGAGTCCGCGAGGCGCTCGTTTACGGCGAGCACGTCGCGCACGCAGAACTCCAGCGCCGCCCACCCGTAGGTGACCAGGGGCACGAAGCCGGGAACCGCCGGCGCCTCGATCAACCGCAGGTAGGTGTCCGCCCGCGATGCGGGCCGCAGCAGGGCGTAGGGAGCGCCCGCCGTTCCCGGCGCACCCCAGCTGGCGGCGAGTCCCGCGCCGACCTCGCCCCGCTCGACCGTTTCGTAGTCTAGCCACCGCTCATAGATCCGGCGGCTGCGCGCGAGATCGGCGACGGAGACCGTTCCGGCCCGAAGCCGGTTCAATGCGCTTCACTCCCTGCGCGCAAGCGGTCCAGCGGCGCGGACGCCCGCGCCATCAGATGACGCCCCGCTCCATGAGGGCGCGGATGACCTTGCGCTGGGCGTCGCCGAAGTGGGCGCGTTCCGGGGCGATGGTCCCGCCGCCAGCGTCGAGCAGGGTATTGGCGGGATGCACCGCGTCGTCCCGGTAGGTGTCCGCAAACAGCCCAAGCCGCTGGCGGGTGAAGACGTTGAACATGCCGGGCCGGCGCCGGTGCTCGCGCAGGGCGTCGATGCGAACGTCCGCCCAGGCCGCCATCGATTCGCCGGCCGCGGCTTCCGCCAGCACCCGTCCCAAGTGGTCGACGACTTTCGAGCCCCCATCGACGGAACGGCCGGGCAGGTCGATGCCGGAAACGCCGGCGGTGTTGGCGGAGACCACGTAAACGTGGTTCTCGTAGGCCCGGGCCAGCTTGGCGGCGTTCTTCGGCGTCAGGGCGGGGCTCGCGACCTCCGATGAGGAATGGCAGAGCAGTTCGGCGCCCTTGAGCGCCAGCGCCCGGCTCACCTCCGGGAACAGGATTTCCTCCGAGGCGACCGCGGCCAGGCGGCCAAGCGGGGTGGCGGCGACCGGGAACAGGCTGTCCGCGCCGTAGACGTCCAGGTACCGGTCGAGCACGTCGTGGGGGGTCGGGCCGTACATTGAGATCAGACGGCGGTAGCGCAGGATGGGATTGCCGGCATCGTCGAGGACGAAACTGGTTTGGAAGTAGAGTTCCGGAAAGTTGGGGTCGGTCTCGTACAGGTTGCCCGAAAGGTGCACGCCGCTTTCCTGGGCGATGCGCCCGAGCCGCTCGTACTCCGGCCCCTGCGGATCGACGCACGCGCGCCGCCGCCAGTCGCCGACGCTCTCGCCCATGGGATAGCCGGTGAGGAAGTACTCCGGCAGCACCACCAGCTTCAGGTGCGGGCCGATGAACTGCCGGCTGGCGGCCACCTGCTTGGCGATCCGGTCGAGGGACGCCTCGATGCGCACGCGAGCCGCCGCCGCATCGGGACAGCGGTTGACCGCGTCCACGGTGACCTGCAGTGCCAGCGCCACGTAGGCCGGGACGCCTGCGTCGTTGCCAACCGCCTCCGCCATGGGCTCAGCCAGCCCCGGGACCGCCGTGCGGGAACCGGGTCACGTCGCCGCGGGGCCGGCGGGCGGGCGCGCGTAGGCGAAGCCCTTCGGCAGGCCCGCGTCGGCCAGGAAGCCGTAGAGGGACTCACCCGGCAAAGCCGCCTGCACCTGCGCCCGCACCTCAAGCAGGCGGCCGATGTCGATCCCGGTGTTCAGGCCCATGGATTCGAGCAGGAAGACGAGGTCCTCCGTGACGATGTTGCCGCTCGCCCCCGGTGCGAACGGACAGCCGCCGATGCCACCGAGGGAACTGTCGATGGTGGTGAGCCCCGCTTCCAGCGCGGCCATGACGTTGGCCAGGCCCTGTCCGCGGGTGTTGTGCAAGTGGATACCGGTCATCCGCTCCCTGCCCACCGCGGCGTGGATCCGGTCGGTGAGCCGCCGCACCTGGGCGGGATTGCCGTAGCCCGCGGTGTCGGAAAGGCCGACTTCGTCGGCGCCGAGCTCGACCACCCTTTCGGCGACCCGCAGCACCGCGTCCTCGTCAACGACGCCTTCCAGGGTGCAGCCGAAGGCCGTGGACAGGCCGACCTCGAACCGCGGCCGCCGTGCTGCCGGCGTCTCCTC
>JAJEAZ010000042.1 GCA_022824105.1 Alphaproteobacteria bacterium | reverse complement strand
CCCCGGCATCCGGCGAGGCCGGCGATCCGGCGAAGGGCATGGCGGATGCCTCGGCATCCTGACACCTCCTGGCCGGTGCTGGTCTCGGCCGTGCTGCTCTCGGGCGCGGTGGCGGCGGCGGTCGCGGCGGCGACATTGCGTCATGGCGTCGAGCCTGCGCCGCGCATCGCAGGCGTCCGCCTCGCGGAGATCACGGCGGATTACACCGCGCGCGCCGCGACAGTTGGGGCGACGGCGGAGGACGTGCGCGTCTGGGGCGTTGCGCTGGAGGCCGCCCTCGATGCCGTGGCGCAGCGTCATGGCGCCGTGCTGGTGCCGGCGCGCGCCGTCGCCGCCGGGGCTCCGGATTTGACACCCGAGGTCGAAGCGGCCCTGAAGCGGCTGCTGGTTCCGGGAGAGAACCGTTGAGCGCGGAGCGCCCGATGTTCAACCGGCGGGACGACCGGCTGCGCCGCCGCAAGATCGGTCTTGCGGTCATGGCCGCCCTGGCCGTCCTGTGGCTCACCGCGGCTTCGCGCGTGCATGTCAATGCGAGCTGGTCGGACGAAGCCTGGGGCTATGCCGCCTTCCCGCTGTTCGGCGAGGCTCCGAAGATCGGCGACCGGGTGCTGTTCGAGCCGCCCGATTCCGTCGGGTCTCCCGTGCCGTACTTGAAAGCCGTGCGCGGCGTGCCGGGCATGGCCGTTGCCGTCGATGCGGACAGGACGGTCCATCTCGACGGCGAGCCGATCGGGCACGCCAAGACGCATGCGCTGGACGGGCGGCCGCTCACGGCGATCGCACCGGGCGTCATCCCGGACGGCCACTACTTCCTGCTTGGCCGTCATCCCGACAGCCACGACAGCCGCTATGCCGAAATCGGCTTCGTCCCGCACTCGCGCATTCTCGGCCGCGCCGTGGCCTTGCCCGACCTGCCCTGGCTCGGCCTGAAGGGACCGCTGGTCGGGCCGGAGGATATCCGCCGCGGTGTCGCGCCGGAGGCAGGGCGATGAGGCGACCGTCCGTCCTGCCGGTTGCTGCCGTGCTGGTGAGCCTGTCGCTCGCGGCGATTACGCCCGGGGTATCGGCGAAGGACCTCGGCGTACGCGGCGCGACCTGGCCGGTGATCGAACCCGATCTCCTGGAAGAGATCGAGGCGCGGCTCGTCGAGATGCAGCGTTCCGGCGAGCTGGCGCGGCTGGAGCAGGAAGCCCGCGATCGCGCCCGGCGGAAGCTGGAAGAGCCCGATCCGGTTCCGGGCATCGCGCCGGCACGGGAACTGCGCAGCCGCCTGTTCGATCCGTCCATCGCGGTTGCAAGGGATATCCGCACGCCGGACGGCGTTCTCATCGCCGCGGCCGGCGCAAGGGTCAACCCGCTGGAGCGGCTGCCGCTGACGCGCGACCTGGTCTTCGTCGACGGCAGGCGCTCGGCCGAGATCGCCTGGGCGCTGGCGCGGGAACGCGAGACCGGGCGGTCCGCGAAGATCGTGCTGCTCGCCGGACGGCCGCTCGACCTGATGCGCCGCCATCGCCGGCCCTTCTTCTTCGATGCCGGCGGCCGCCTCGCCGAACGCTTCGCCATCACGGCGACGCCCACCCTGGTCGTGCAGGACGGACAGGCGCTGCGCATCACCGAAGTCCCCGTCCAACCCCAACAGGAGGATTGAACAATGCTGACCGTCAACCGCGCGACCCTGGTGGGCCATGCCGGGCGCGACCCGGAGATCCGCGACCTGAAGAACGGCGGCAAAGCGGCGACCTTCTCGCTCGCCACCGCCGGGAAATGGACCGACCGGGAGGGCAACCCCGCCGAGGCGACCGAGTGGCACCGGGTAGTGGTCTACGGCGCCGCCGTCGACGCGGTGGAGCGGATGCTGAAGAGGGGCGATCCGGTGATGGTCGAGGGTCGGGTCACCACCCGAAAATACAGCGACCGCGACGGCGTCGAGCGCAGCGTCACGGAAATCGTCGTCGCCGGGCCCCAGGGCATGGTGAACATGCTCTCCTCGCGGCGCCCGGCGGAGGGCGGTTCGTCGGAGCCCCCGGAATGAAGCGCCGTTTCCTCTCCCCGGTCGTCGTCGCGCTCCTGGCCCTTCTCTGGTCGGACCAGGCCTCGGCGCAGTCCTGCACCGGGCGGTTCGTCAACCCGATCTCGGACGTGTGCTGGGAGTGCCTGTTCCCGATCTCGATCGGGCCGCTCACCATCGGCAGTGTCGGCGGCGTGGTCGACACGCCCAATCCGGGCTCGCCGATCTGCTTCTGCGGCTCGCCGATCCCGCGCATCGGCCTGTCGCTCGGGGTCTGGGAACCGGCGCGCCTGATGGACGTGACCCGCACGCCCTGGTGCTTCCCCAATCTCGGCGGCCTCACCATCGATCCCGGCCTGCCCGCCGCCCGGGGCCGCACCGGATCGTCGGGCGGCGACGGCGCGAAGGGGTCGGTCTGGCACGCGCACTACTACATGTATCCGCTGCTCTCCTGGATCGGCGTCCTGCTCGATCTCGGCTGTCTGGAGGGCGGCGGGCTCGACATCGCCTGGGTCTCCGAACTCGACCCGGCCTGGCTCGACGACGAGCTGACCTTCCTCCTGAACCCGGAAGCGGCGCTGTTCGCCAACCTCCCGGCGCAGGCGGCCTGCGCGGCCGACTGCGCGGCGTCGTCGGCGGGTCTGCCCCTCGATCCCCTCTTCTGGTGCGCGGGGTGCCAGGGCGGGATGTATCCGCTGACCGGCAACGTGGCGGCGCATGTCGGCGGCGTGCAGGCCTCGCTGCTGGCGGCCCAGCGGCTGGTCTACCGCCTCCACCGCACCGGCCTCGCCTGGGGCACTTCGGGCTCGCAGGCGCTCTGCGGACGCTACCCGATGCCGGTGATGAAGAAGTCGCAATACCGCTGGCAGATGACCCAGCCCGTGCCGGCGACGGCACCTGCGACCGGCTGCAACCCGACCGGGCGCTCCTCGGTGCTGTGGGAATCCCTGCGCGAGCTGCCGGTCTCCGGCGAGAGCTTCGGCTACCTGCTGTTCCGGAAACGCCACTGTTGCCTGCTCTGAACCCGATGAAACGAAACAATCATCAAGACGCTGACAAGACCATGACGATCCGCTTCTCCGCTTCGCGAACCGCCCTTCTGCTGTCCGCCGCGCTGCTGCTCGGCGCCTGCGCCTGTCCGGTCCGTGCCGACGAAATCCCCGCCGCAAGCCCCGAGACCGACGCATCCCGCCTGGTCGAAGAGATCCTGGGAAAAACCGGCAACGGCGATCTTGCCGACTGGACCCACTCGATCATGGACCGCGCGCTCGAACGCGCCGGCGGGGCCGCCGGGCAGACGGTGCCCGGCAACTCGGGCGGAACCGCTCCGCTCCCGGCCGAGCGGCATTCGAACAGCTTTGCGGCCCGGCGCCCCGCCTCGGCGGAGGTGCTGATCTTCACCAGCCTGTCGGTTCCGGCGACGAGCTGGCGGCAATGGGCGGACGATGCCGCCCGGACGGGCGCGCCGCTGGTGCTGAGGGGCGTTGCTCCGGAAGGGTTGCGGCAGACCGCTGCGGATATCCGCGTCCGGCTCGGCGGCCACGAGGCCGGCCCCCGGATTGGGGGAGCCCGTCCCGGTCCCCGAGCCGGGAGGGCAAGCATTGCCATCGATCCGCTCCTGTTCCGCCTGTTCGATATCGCGCGCGTGCCGGCGGTGGTCGTCGTGCCAGGCGGTGTGCTGGCCTGCGAGAGCCGGGGCTGTTCCGATGATCCGGCCCCGCCGCACGACCGCATCGCCGGCAATATCGGCCTCGTCGCTGCGCTGGAAGCCATTGCCGCCGAAGGGGAGGCCGGACGCGAGGTCGCGAAGGCACATCTCGAACGCATGACGGGAGACGGGCGGTGAGCGCGCGCCCGGAAGACCGGAGAGCGCGGGCAAGCCGCCTGCTCGGTTGGGTCGTCCTGGCGCCGGTGTTCGGCTTCCTGCTCTGGATCGTGTTCGGCGGCGGCGCCCGGGCCGAGGACCCCAGGGCGGCGGCTCGGGCCATCGGCAATGCGGGCGCGGCCGCCGCCGGCGCAGTCGCGCGCGACGGCTCGAACGCGGCCACGGTGCCGGGTTACGCCGGGACCAACCTGCCGGAACGCAGCATCGATGCGGACGACCTGGAGGACGAAGGCCGCATCAGGCTGGCCGATCCCGACGATCCGGGCGGCAAGGCCGGCCGCAGCCTGGTCGAAGGGGTGACGGTGCGGCCCGACGTGCCCGTGACCGACAGCGACCCCGGTGTTGCAAGGGGCAAGGCCGTCGCCGCCGACCCGCAGGCGCCGTCCCACGGCGCAGACAATCTCGCCTCCGGCAGCGTCTCGGACTGCGGCGCAGGCCTGCCGGATGCCAACCGCGGCGGCGCTTGCGGTTCCGTGCGCTGGTGCGTCGGCGCGGACTGCGGGAGCACGCAGCCGCAATCCAATACCGGCTTCGCCGAGGCGACGACGCGGCTCAACATGGCGATGGAGATGGGCGGCGAGGAGTTCGACCGGGAGTCCTTGCGCATCTTCACCGGCAGGCGCCGCGCCTGCCACATCCATTACGGGGGGCTGGCGAACTGCTGCAAGAACAGCGGCCTCCTGGTCGGGCTCGCCAACTGCTCGGCGTCCGAGCGGGAGCTCGCCGAGGAGCGCAACGCCGGCAACACCCACTATCTCGGCAAGTACTGCTCGAAGCGCACCTTCTTCGGCGTCTGCATCCGCCGCTCGCGGGCCTGGTGCGTGTTCTCATCGAAGCTGGGTCGCATCCTGCAACAGCAGGCCCGGCCGCAGCTCGGCATCGGCTGGTCGAGCTGCCGGGGCTTCACCGTGGCGGAGATCGAGCGCATCGACTTCGCGGCCCTCGATCTCTCCGAGTTCACCCAGGACCTGATGGACGGCTCGCGGGAACCGGCGGTGTCGCTGCCCGACGCCGGCGACACGCAGACGATCATGAAGGACCGGGTGCGCGACTTCTACGGGCGGCAGCCATGACGGCGGGCGCCAGAAAATCCGCCGTTCTGCGCGGCCTGACACGCCTCCTCGCGGCCCTCGGCATCTGGGCGGCGCTCGGCGCTTCGGCGGCGGGCGGGGAATGGCGGTCCTGGTGCGGGGACGGTGGATCGGGGGAGTCTGCATCGGCCTCTGGCGCCTCGCTCGGCTGGCACTTCTACTGCGACCGGGCAGAGGAAGAACAGGAGGCCGAACCGGCGCCGACGCAACCTCCGCCTGCAACGACTGGCCGCGAAAACACGCAATCGGCCACGGCCCGCATCCTGGAGATGCGCCGCGTTCTGGAAGAGGCCCGCGCGGAGGCGATCCTCGATCCGACGCCGGCCAAGGTGACGGCCTATCTGCGCCTCCAGCAGGAGACGTTGCAGCGCGCCGCTGCCTTCTCCGACGCCTTCCGCCGCACGGTGTGGGCGAGCCCGGAACTCGACTACACGCTGAAGCGCCCGGTCGGCGCGCTCGCCAAGCAGGTCTGGTCCGACGAGCGGCGTGAGGCCCGCGATGCCGCCCTGGCCCGTCTCGGGGAGCGCTACGGGCTGATCTATCTCGGCCATGCCGGCTGTGC
>JAJEAZ010000603.1 GCA_022824105.1 Alphaproteobacteria bacterium | reverse complement strand
TGCGGGCGTGGCGGCGGTCTCCGGTTCGGACATGCGCCCGGCGCTCCAGTCGAGCAGGGCGAGGGCTTCGGCGGCGGGCGCCAGCCTTGCGGCCGGCATCGCCGCCAGTTGGGGATCGTTCACGGTCATGCGTGCCTCCTTCGGGGCAAAGGGCGGGACAGGGGTGTCCCTGTTTCGCGCGTATCGCGTGCGGGCGCGGGCGGGTGTCGGCGCCGGCGCGGTTCGCGCGCCTGATTGCGCGCGCGAGACGGCACACGCACCTCGCCCGTCCGTTCCCGCCGGGGCTTTTTTTCGGCCCCAGCCGGTCGCTTTCTGCAGAAACGCCGAAAGGCGGCCCCGGAAGCCGCCTCTCTCTACTTTCATTCTACACCATACCGCCAAATGTCAAGCCCATACGGGAACAAAAGTGAAACTATCGGGGAATTTTCATCGAATGCCCGCAGCGGGGATAGAGCAGAGGCCTCTCTGAGTGCCCGGTATTTCGGGCCGGGGCGACGGCTGAGGCTATGTGGACGAGGCCGTTTCAACATCAACGGATCATGCGCCAGCTTGTTGCTCATACCAACGGCCTCGATTTGGGACTCATGTCTTCTTCTCGTCATGCCCGGACTTGTTCCGGGCATCCATGCGGCCGTGCAGCGGAAGTGGTGGAAGTGGATGCCCGGAACAAGTCCGGGCATGACGGAAGAGCCTGTAGCGAAGGAGGGCGATCCGGCGACGGGCGTCGAACCCGTCATGGGTTCCGGTCAACGAACGACCGTTGGTATCAGCTGCACCCGTCCGTATGGCCGCAGGTCATGCATTTCATGCAGGTGCCGTTGCGGACCATGGTGAAATTGCCGCAGCTGCCGCAGGCGTCGCCTTCGTAGCCGAGCATCCGCGCGTGGCGGACCGCCGCATCGTGCGAGCCGGCCGCCACCGCCGCCGGCATGGGCGCTTCGACGAACGACGCCTCCATGGTCTCCTGTGCGAGAGACGCGGTTTCGGTGCGGCCGCCCGAGAGCACATAGAGGTTGTCGCGCACGAAGCCGCGGCTGGCGGCGGTCGGGATCGGCTGGCCCATCTCGCGTTCCGCCAGCGCGGCCTCGTTCTCGCCGGCGCCCAGGCTGTCGGGGCGCAGATCGTCCGACATGACGTGGCTGAGGTCGCCGCGCCCGAGATAGGAGATCGCAAGCTCGCGGAACAGATAGTCCAGGATCGAGGTGGACATCTTGATCGCGTCATTGCCCTCCACGATCCCGGAAGGCTCGAAGCGGGTGAAGGTGAAGGCCTCGACATATTCCTCGAGCGGCACGCCGTATTGCAGGCCGATGGAGATGCCGATGGCGAAATTGTTCATCAGGCTGCGGAAGGCCGCGCCCTCCTTGTGCATGTCGATGAAGATTTCGCCGAGCTTGCCGTCGTCATATTCGCCCGTGCGCAGATAGACCTTGTGGTTCCCGACCGTGGCCTTCTGCGTGTAGCCCTTGCGGCGGTCCGGCAGGCGCCGGCGCTCGATCAGGCGCCGCTCGACGATGCGCTCCGCCAGGACGGCCGCGCGGGCCGCAGCCGGCTCCTCCGCGACCTCCTCCGCAAGGTCGCCGCCGAGAGCGGTCGCCGCGAGCGGCTGCGAGAGCTTCGAGCCGTCGCGGTAGAGCGCGTTCGCCTTGAGCCCGAGGCTCCAGGACAGCAGGTAGGCGTCGATGCAGTCCTGCACGGTCGCGCCGTTCGCCATGTTCACCGTCTTGGAAATCGCGCCCGAGATATAGGGCTGAACCGCCCCCAGCATCCGGATGTGGCTCTCGGTGGAGAGGTGGCGGGTGCCGTTCCGCCCGCAGGGATTGGCGCAGTCGAACACCGGCAGGTGCTCGTCGCGAAGGTCCGGCGCGCCCTCGACCGTCATCGCGCCGCCGCACCAGAGGTTCGCGGCCTCGATTTCGTCTTTCGAGAAGCCGAGCGCGCCCAGCAGGTCGCCGCTCTCCAACTCATCGTCCGTCAGGCCGAGCGCCTCGCGGCAAGCCTCCTCGCCGAGCGTCCAGCGGTTGAACACGAAGCGGATGTCGAACGCGCTGGGCAGCGCGGCCTCTACCGCCTCGATCATCCCCGGCGTGAAGCCTTTCGCCGCCAGCGCCTCGTGGCCGATGGCGGGCGAGCCTTCCAGAGTGCCCCGGCCGACGGCATAGCGCTCGATGGCCTCGATCCGCTCCCCGTCATAGCCGAGCGCGGCCAGCGCTTCCGGCACCAGGCTGTTGATGATCTTGAAATAGCCGCCGCCGGCGAGCTTCTTGAACTTCACCAGCGCGAAATCCGGCTCGATTCCCGTGGTGTCGCAGTCCATGACCAGGCCGATCGTGCCGGTGGGCGCAATGACGGTAGCCTGCGCATTGCGGTAGCCATGCTTCTCGCCCGCGGCCAGAGCGTCGTCCCAGGCGCCTCGCGCGGCGTCCGCCAGGCCCTCGAAGGGGCAGGCATCGGCGTCAAGCGGCTGCGGATCGGTGTTCAGCCCTTCATAGCCCTGCGTGCAACCATGCGCCGCGCGGCGGTGATTGCGGATGACCCGCAGCATGGCCTCGGCGTTGGCGGGATAGCCCGCGAACGGGCCGAGTTCGCCGGCAATTTCCGCCGATGTCGCATAGGCCGTGCCGGTCATCAGCGCCGTGATGGCGCCCGCCGTCGCGCGGCCCTCGCCGCTGTCGTAAGCGATGCCCGACGCCATCAGCAGGCCGCCGACATTGGCGTAGCCCAGGCCGAGCGGGCGGTAGCGGTATGACCTCTCGGCGATGCGCCGCGACGGGAACTGCGCCATCGATTCCGAGATTTCGAGCGCGACCGTCCACAGCCTGACCGTGTGCCGGAAGCCCTCTATGTCGAACTCGCCCTCCTCCGTGCGGAACGCCATCAGGTTCAACGACGCCAGATTGCAGGCCGTGTCGTCCAGGAACATGTATTCCGAACAGGGGTTGGAGGCGTCGATCCGCCCTTCCGCCGGGCAGGTGTGCCAGTCGTTGACGGTGGTGTCGAACTGGACGCCGGGGTCCGCCGAGGCCCAGGCGGCATGGGCGATCCTGTCCATCAGGCCGCGCGCCTCGACGGTG
>JAJEAZ010000468.1 GCA_022824105.1 Alphaproteobacteria bacterium | reverse complement strand
AAAGCGGGGCTCGAGGCCGCCGTTTTCCGGTTCGCCCACGATTTCCCGATCCTGCACGGTCTCGTTGCCATCCTCGCCGCCTTGATGGCAGGATGGTTCGCAGGCGCTGTCGCGCGGAGAACCTGACTCCTTGACCGAACTCCCTTCCCCTTCGACGCGCACCCTGCTGTGCGTCGTCGACGAGAGCGACGAACTGCCGGTGGCGCTGACATTCGCCGCGCTCAGGTCCCGGCGCACGGGCAGCCATGTCGGCCTGCTCTACGTCATCGACACGCCGGCGGATTTCCAGCACTGGTCGGCCGTCGGCGAGCTGATGCGCGAAGAAGCCCGCGAGCATGCCGAGACGGTCATCCTGCAGGCGGCCGCGCAGGTCCAGCGCCTGTCCGGCAGGGTGCCCTCCCTGGCGATCCGGGAAGGCGACAAGGTGGACGAGACGATCCAGGCCTGCGAGGAGGACCCGTCGGTCGCCTTCCTGATCCTCGCCTCGGACACGGGTCCCAAGGGCCCGGGGCCATTGATTTCATCGCTCACCGGAAGGTCGGTAGGACGCCTGCAGGTTCCGGTGGTCATCCTGCCCGGCAACCTCTCCGAGGAAGAGATAACCCGTTTCGCCTGACGGAGCCGGGAGCGCGCCGCGCCATCCTTGACAACCCATCGCGCTAATTGGATGTATCGTCCCTGGGGGCGGATCGATATTGTCGCTCAGGGCGTTTAACGGAACAGGCTGAAATTGGGGCTGTCGCGTGTTCACCACTAATCCCTTCGCCGCGCTTTCGGAGTCCATCGACTCCGGTGTCATGCAGACCTATGTGGTCATCATGATCCTGCTGGTCGTAGGCGGCACCCTGTTCGACATCTGGCACAAGGGCAGCGCCGCCTATTTCTTCCGCAGCTGGCGGAAATCTCGGGACACGGGGACGCGCCGCGTCGGCGGCGGGGAAATGTCGGCGCTCGCGGTCCGGACCGCCCTGTCGGAGGGCCTGACGTCGGCGGAATTCGGGCCGGGCCGCCGCCGGGTTGCCCACCTGCTGACGATGTACGGGTTCCTCGCATACGTCATCACCACCGTCATCATGGTGTTCTGGTACCCGACGCCCGCCACGCCGACGCCCTTCATCCTGCCGCTGCTGTGGGTCGTCGGGGCCCTGTCGGTCTGCGCGGGCGGCTACTGGTTCTGGTTCTGCATCCGGGTCGATGTGGCCGCCGAGGGCCATACGCCGCTCCGGGCGATGCGCGCCGACCTGTTCATCCTCTCGCTTCTCGCCAGCACGACGCTGGGGCTGGTCTGGGCCGGCCTGCAGGCGGCGGAGAGTTCGTGGACGACCGTGTTCCTGGGCCTCTACCTCATCGCCACGACGGTGCTGTTCGGGTCCGTTCCGTGGTCCAAGTTCGCGCACATGTTCTACAAGCCCGCTGCGGCGCTGGAGAAGCGGGTGTCCGAGGCGACCGGTTCGCGGCGCAACCTGCCGGCTCCCGTCGACAAACCCGAAATGTTCGGCAGTGCGCGCGAAAGGCCCCGCCACTACTGATCGGCCCCTATCGGTCGTTGATGGAGGAGATAACGGAACCACATGCCGACATTCGTTTATATGACCAGTTGCGACGGCTGCGGATATTGCGTGGATATCTGCCCGTCCGACATCATGCACATCGATAGCACCACCCGGCGGGCCTACAATATCGAGCCCAACATGTGCTGGGAGTGCTACTCCTGCGTGAAGGCGTGCCCGCAACATGCCATCGACTGCCGCGGCTATGCCGACTTCGCGCCCCTGGGCCACAGCGTCCGGGTGCTGAGGGAGGAAGAGAAGGGCTCCATTTCCTGGAAGATCAAGTTCCGGGACGGCCAGGAAAAGGATTTCGTGTCCCCGATCCGGACCGAGCCCTGGGGATCGATCAAGCCGCCGGCCGATTACGAGGCGCCCACCGCCGAAGCGATGAAATCCCAGCAACTCGCGCACGAGCCGGACGCGCTCCACATCGAAGCCCTGCCCATGCTGCAGCCGGACCGAACCAGTGAGGGAGGCCACTAGTGAGCTTGTTCGCCCGCCGGAAAACGGTTTTCGTGGACGCGGATATCCTGGTCATCGGCGGCGGCATGGCCGGCTGCGGCGCGACCTACGAAGCCGGCTATTGGGGACGCGACCTGAAGGTGGTCTGCGTCGAGAAGGCGAACATCGAGCGCAGCGGCGCCGTCGCCCAGGGCCTGTACGCGATCAACTGCTACATGGGTATGCAGTGGAACGAGAACCAGCCCGAGGACCATGTCCGCTACGCCCGGAACGACCTCATGGGCCTGGTGCGGGAGGATCTGGGCTTCGATATCGCCCGGCATGTCGACTCCACCGTGCACAAGTTCGAGGAGTGGGGCCTTCCCATCATGAAGGACCCGGAGACCGGACGGTATCTGCGCGAAGGCAAGTGGCAGATCATGATCCACGGCGAGAGCTACAAGCCGATCGTCGCGGAAGCCGCCCGCAAGGCCGCCACCGAAGTCTATAACCGGATCATGGTGACCCACCTGCTTACGGACTCCAGGAATCCCAACCGCGTGGCCGGCGCCGTCGGATTCAACGTCCGCACCGGGGATTTCTATGTCTTCCGCGCGAAGGCCGTCATCGTGTCCGCCGGCGGCGCCTCGCACATCTTCAAGCCCCGGGCGGTGGGCGAAGGCATGGGGCGGACCTGGTACGCCCCCTGGAGCAGCGCCTCGGCTTATGCGCTGCCGATCCTCGTCGGCGCCAAGATGACCCAGATGGAGAACCGGGTCGTCCTCACCCGCTTCAAGGACGGCTACGGTCCGGTCGGCGCCTATTTCCTCCACCTCAAGACGTACACCGAGAACGCCTACGGGGAAGAATACGAGTCGAAATGGTACGACCACACCAAGGAGCTGGTCGGGGACTATATCGACCGGCATCCGGTGCCCACCTGCCTGCGCAACCACGCCTTCCTTGAGGAGGTCAAGGTCGGCGGCGGCCCCATCCGCATGGTGACGAAGGAAGCCTTCGCCGATCCCCATCTGGAGCAGGTCGGCTGGGAGAACTTCCTCGGCATGACGATCGGACAGGCGGTCGTCTGGGCGTCCCAGAACATCGACCCCAAGCACACCAATCCGGAGCTGACCACGTCCGAGCCCTACGTCATGGGCTCGCATGCCACCTGCTCGGGCGCCTGGGCCAGCGGGCCGGAGGACTGCGCGCCGACGGACTACCAGTGGGGATACAACCGGATGATGTCCGTCGAGGGGCTGTTCGGCGCCGGCGACACCATCGGCGGCACTGCCCACAAGTTCTCGTCGGGGTCCTTCACGGAGGGCAGGATCGCCGGAAAGGCGGCGGTCAACTACGTCAACGACATGAAGAGCGACCGGCCCCAGGTAAGCGAGAAAGAGTACGAAGACCTCAAGCGGGTCGTGTTCCAGCCTCTGGAGACCTACCGGGTCGGCCGCAACGAGATCGTCGCGGGCACGGTCTCGCCGAGCTACATCCTGCCGATTCACGGTCTCCAGCGTCTCGAGAAGATCATGGACGACTATGTCGGCGGCATCAGCTCGAACTATGTCACGAACGAACCGATGCTCACCCGCGGGCTGGAATTGCTGGACATGCTGAAGGAAGACCT
>JAJEAZ010000364.1 GCA_022824105.1 Alphaproteobacteria bacterium | reverse complement strand
CGCGGCAAAGCGAGGGCCGCTCCCGACGGGACAAGGAGACGAGATGACCGCAACCGACCCCCGACCCGCCCTGGCGGCGATGCTGGCCGCAAGGCTGGCGCCGGCCGCCGAAGCCCTCGCCGCCGCCTATGTGGAAGACCTGAACCCGGAGCCGCCGCCCCCGGACGACCGCGCCCTCGCCGACCATCACCGCGCCGCCCGCGCCCAACTCGACCATCTGCACAAGCTCCTCGCCCTGCTCGACTGGGCCGGCGCCCACCTGCCGGAACCGGAGCCCGCTCCAGAGCCGGAGCCCGTCGAGGAACCCTGGGAGCCGCCGCCCCCGGTGGAGCGCGACTATGACGGCAGCGAGGACGAGTTCCACTATGGCGGCGAGTGTTACGTCGGCAGCCAGGAAACGCCCGAGTTCAGGGCGTGGCTGGAAGACCTCGAACGACGCCTCGGGCCGCTCCCGCTCGACGAGAGCCGCCCCGGCTGCCTGACCGAATGCATTGTCAGCGGGCGGAAATTCACCGGCAGGCTGATGACGCCCGAATTCAGGGCATGGCGCGAACGCCAGCACCGCCGCGCCGAAGCCTCCACCGCCCGCTGCCTGACCGCCGCGGAACCCCGCACCATGACAAAACATGACAGTCCGCAGCCCGAACATGACAAAACATGACATTCCATGACATATCGCGGGGGTATTCGCGATGGACGGGACAGATGGGTAATGACGCCGGCGCTTCCCCGCCGCTCCGCCTCTCCAACCGGGCGGCGCGGCGGCTGTTCCTGGACCGGCACGGGCTCGGGCGCGCGCCGGCGGGCGAGGACCTGGCCGGGCTGATCGGGCGCCTCGGTTTCGTCCAGGTGGACAGCATCGCCACGGTCGAGCGCGCCCACCACATGATCCTGGCCTCGCGGCGCAGGAGCTACCGGCCGCGCCAGCTCGACACCCTGCTGGAGCGCCGCCGCGCGCTGTTCGAGCACTGGACGCATGACGCCTCGGTCATCCCGATGGCCTTCTACCCCCACTGGCGCCTGCGGTTCCGCCGGGACGCCGACATGCTGCGCGCGCGCTGGAAGAAATGGCGCCGGGCGGGTTTCGAGGACCGGTTCGACGAGGTGCTGGAGCGCATCCGCCGCGAAGGCCCGGTCATGGCGCGCGAGTTCGAGGGCGACCGGCGGCGCACCGAGGCCGGGTGGTGGGACTGGCATCCCTCCAAGACGGCGCTGGAATATCTCTGGCGCACGGGCGCGCTCGCCATCGCCCGGCGCGAGGGCTTCCAGAAGGTCTTCGACCTCGCCGAGCGGGTGGTTCCCGGGCCGGTCCTGAATACCGTGCCGGGCGAGGAGGAAACGCTCGACTGGGCCTGTGCGGGCGCGCTCGACCGGCTCGGCTTCGCCACGCCCCGGGAGATCGCTTCGTTCTGGGATACGGCCTCGCTCGCGGAGGCGCGGGCATGGTGCGCCGCCCAGGATGCCGGCGCGCTGGTCGAGGTGGAGGTGGAAGGCGCGCGGCCCGGCCGGACCCGCCGGCTGCTCGCGCGTCCGAACATCTGCGGGCAGGCGGAGCGCGCCCCGGAACCGCCGGGCAGCGTGCGGGTGCTGAGCCCCTTCGACCCGCTGCTGCGCGACCGCAGGCGGGCCGAGTGGCTGTTCGGCTTCCGCTACCGCATCGAGATCTTCGTGCCGGAGGCAAAGCGCGAATATGGCTACTACGTCTTCCCGCTGCTGGAGGGCGACCGGCTCATCGGGCGCATCGACATGAAGCGGACCGACGGCCGGCTGTGCGTGCGCGCGTTCTGGCCGGAGCGCGGCGTGCGCCCCGGCAAGGGGCGGATGGCGCGCGTCGGCCGCGAACTCGACCGCATCGCGCGCTTCGCCGGCTGCGACGGCGCGGTGTTCGAAAACGGCTGGATCAGGGAGGCGCGGACATAGACTGCAGCGCGATGGCGTCCTCGATCCAGGCGCGCGCATAGGCGGCGAAGGAGCGGCCGACATAGAGGCGCCAGACGCCATCCTCGCGCGGCTCCAGCAGCACATGCGCGCGCGCGAGCGCCGTCTGCGCGCAGGAGCCGGGCCGGAGCGGGTCGAGGTCCAGCCGGCAGCCGGAGGCGAGCACCTCCGTTGCGCCGGGGCCGGACAGTTCGAGCACCGCGCGCGCCTCGCTCACATCGACGATGGCGCAATGCTGTCCGGCGAGGGCCGCTTCCAGCGGGCCGGTCCTGTCCTCGCCGGAGACCAGCAGCCACTCGTCCGGGCCGAGCCACAGGGCCCCGCCTGCCGCCCTGTTGGGCGTTTCCGGCAGGCCGACGCCGAGCACTCCGGCAACCGCGGTCAGGAAGTCCGGCCCGCCGCCGCGCAATATCGTCAGGCTGAGGCCGTCGATCTCGCGGAGTTCAGCCATCGAGCCGCGCCCCCTCCGGGTCGTAGAAGACGGGATCGACGATCCGCACCCGGCTCTCCCCGGTCGTGGCGGAGGCCCAGACCCGGTCGCCGTGGCGCGAACGCCCGCCCCTGACCAGCGCCAGCGCGAAGCCGCGCTCCATGGTCGGGCTCCAGTAGCTGGAGGTCACATGGCCCAGCATCGGCACGGGCGGCGTCCCGCCCGGCGCCTCGACGAGCTGCGCGCCTTCCTGCAGCACCTCCGAGGCGTCCTCCGGCAGCAGGCCGACCAGCTGCTTGCGGTCAGGCCGCCGGCTGTCCGGGCGGGCCAGGGACCGCCGGCCGATGAAGTCCTTGCGCGAGGACAGCATCCGCTCCATGCCGAGATCGACCGGCGTCACCGTGCCGTCGGTCTCGTGGCCGACCACGATGAAGCCCTTTTCGGCCCTCAGCACATGCATCGCCTCGGTGCCGTAGGGCACGGCGCCCGCCTCGGCCAGCTTCTCCCAGACCGGGGCGGCCCGCCGCCAGGGCAGGTTCACCTCATAGGAGAGCTCGCCGGTGAAGGCGATGCGGAAGACGCGGCCCGGCACGCCGTCGATCCGGCCCTCGCGCATGGACAGGAAGGGAAAGGCCGCCGGGTCCAGGTCGATATCCTGGACGAGCGGCTCCAGCAGCGCCCTCGCCTGCGGCCCGGAGACGGTGATCGTGGCCCACTGCTCGGTCACCGAGGTGCAATAGACCCGCAGCTCCGGCCACTCGGTCTGGAGCCATTCCTCCAGCCAGTCCAGCACTGCGGCGGCGTTGCCGCTGGTCGTGGTCATCAGGTAGCGGTGCTCGCCGGTCCGGGTCGTGACCCCATCGTCGAACACCATGCCGTCCTCGCCGAGCATCAGCCCGTAGCGGCAGCGCCCGACCGCCAGCGTCTTCCAGCCGTTCGTGTAGATGCGGTTCAGGAACTCGGCGGCGTCGGGGCCGCGAATGTCGATCTTGCCGAGCGTGGAGGCGTCGAGGATGCCGGCGGCTTCCCTGACGGCCCTGCATTCGCGGGCGACGGCCGCGCGCATGGTCTCGCCGCCGCCCGGATAGTAGCGCGCCCGGAGCCACTGGCCGACCGGTTCGAAGACCGCCCCGTTGGCTTCCTGCCAGTCCTGCATCGGCGTGCGGCGCACCGGGTCGGCGAGCGCGGCGATGTTGCGCCCGGCGAGCGCGCCGAACGGCACAGGCGTGTAGGGCGGGCGGAAGGTGGTATGGCCGACTGCCGCCGGCGGCACGCCAAGCCCGGCCGCCATCAGCGCGAGCCCGTTGATGTTGGAGGTCTTGCCCTGGTCGGTCGCCATGCCGAGGGTCGTCCAGCGCTTGAGATGCTCGACCGAATGCATGCCCTCGCGCCTGGCGAGCGCGACATCGGCGGCGGTCACGTCGTTCTGGAAATCGACGAACGCCTTGCCGCGGCCGGCGGGCGGGGCAGTCTGCGCGGGTGCCGGACGATGCGGGCGTTCGGGCAAGGCCGATGGGGCCGGCGCGTCGAAGCCGAGTTCGCGGGCGAAGGCCGCCCCCGCCCCCGCTCCCCCGGCGATGCAGCCTTCGAGATCGAACCGGCCGGCCGCCGCGCCGACGGACCGTTCCGCCTGCGCCGAGCGGCCGGGGACGAACGTCTGCAAGCCGTCGTCCCATCTAAGCGTCCCGCGGGACTGGCTGAAGAGATGCACGGCCGGGTTCCAGCCGCCGCCCATGGCAACCAGGTCGCAGGCAATGCGCCGGGTCGCGCCGTCCGACTCGATCTCGATCCCGGTTACGGCGCGGCGCCCGAGGGTCCGCAGGGGAACCGCGCCGCGCAGCACGGGCAGGCCGTCCGCGTCCGCCGCGCTGTCCGCGCGCAGATCGACAAACGCCGCGACCTCGCCGCCGTGCCGGGCGAATTCGCGGGCGGCGGCATAGACAGAGTCATCATTGGCGAGAAAGACGGCGCGGCTGCCCGGCAATACGCCGTAGCGATGGATATAGGCGGTGACGGAACGCGCCAGCATGACGCCCGGACGGTCATTGCCGGGAAAGACCAGCGGACGCTCATGCGCGCCGGTCGCCAGCACCACCCGGCGGGCGCGGACATGCCATATGCGCTGGCGCGGCCGGCCGGCGCGTTCCGAGGGCGAAAGGCCTTCCGTCAGCCGCTCGGCCAGTGCCACGAAATTATGGTCGTAATAACCGAAGGCCGTGGTGCGGGGCAGCAGCAGCGCGGATGTGCCGGCCAGCATCCGTTCGGCCCATGCGGCGCCGTCCTTGTCCCCGACGCGCTCGGGCCCGTCCAGCAGGGAGCCGCCCGGTTGCGGGCGCTCGTCGCCCAGCATCACGCGCGCGCCGGCGGCAGCCGCTGTGTGCGCCGCCGCAATGCCCGCCGGGCCGCCGCCCACCACCAGGATGTCGCAATGGGCGTGCCGGTGCTCGTAAATCTCCGGGTCCGGCTCGCCCGGCGCCTTCGCCAGCCCCGCCATGCGCCGGATTGCGGGCGCGTAGATACGGTTCCACCAGGAGGGCGGCCACATGAAGGTCTTGTAGTAGAACCCGGCCACGAACAGGCCCGACGCCAGCCCGGTCGCCGCTCCCAGATCGAGCCGCAACGACGGCCATCGGTTGACGCTTTCGGCGGTAAGCCCGTCGTAAAGCTCGATCTCGGTTGCCCGCAGGTTCGGTTCCGCGAACGGACCCGGCTCCAGCAGGACGAGCGCGTTCGGCTCTTCCGCCCCGGCCGTCATCACCCCGCGCGGGCGGTGGTATTTGAAGCTGCGGGCGACCAGCCGCACGCCATTGGCAAGCAGCGCCGAGGCCAGCGTGTCGCCGGGGTGGCCGGTGTAGCGCCTGCCGTCGAAACGGAATGCGAGGGTGCGCGACCGGTCGATCCGGCCGCCCGCCGGCAGGCGGCGCGGCCCTGTCACGCCACCGTCTCCGGGAGGTCGGGCCGGGGCGCCCCCATGGGATAGACAGCAAGCACATCATGGCTCGCCGTATGGCGAAGCACATTGAACCATCGCCGGCAGCCCTGGGCGTGCATCCAGCGTTCGGCGTGGACGCCCCTGGGATTGGCGCGCATGAACAGGTAGTCGGCCCAGGCCTCGTCGGAGAGCGCGTCCGGGTCCTCGGGCCGTGCGATATGCGCCTCGCCTCCGTAGTGGAACTCGGTTTCGTCGCGCCCGCCGCACCAGGGACATTCAATGCGCATCATGGCCGGTCCCTCCCCTAATGCGCGACGGCGGCGGCGCCGTGCTCGTCGATCAGCGCGCCGGAGGTGAAGCGGTCGAGGGCGAAGGGCGCGTTCAGCTTGTGCGGCTCGTCGCGTGCGACAGTGTGGGCGAAGGTCCAGCCCGAACTCGGCGTCGCTTTGAAGCCGCCTGTGCCCCAGCCGCAATTGATGTAGAGGCCTTCAATGGGCGTTTTCGAGACGATGGGCGAGGCGTCCGGGCAGACATCGACGATGCCGCCCCAGCTCCTCAGCAGCCGCGCGCGGCTGAAGGCGGGAAAGAGCTGCATGAGCGCCGCAAGCTGGTCTTCCAGCACATGCAGCCCGCCGCGCTGTCCGTAGCTGTTGAAGGCGTCGATGCCGGCGCCGAGCACGAGCTCGCCCTTGTCGGACTGGCTGATATAGACATGCACGGCGTTCGACATGACGACGCAATCGAGCACCGGCTTCAGCGGCTCGGAGACCATCGCCTGCAAGGGGTGGCTCTCGACCGGCAGGCGCAGGCCGGCCATTTCCGCCAGCACCGAGGAATGGCCGGCCGCCACCAGCGCCACCTTCCTCGCGCCGATGAAGCCCCGGCTCGTCTCGACGCCGGTGACACGCCCGCGCACCTGCCTGATGCCGGTAACCTCGCAATGCTGGACGATATCGACGCCGCGCGCGTCGGCCCCACGGGCGTAGCCCCAGGCCACGGCGTCGTGCCGGGCGACGCCGCCGCGCCGTTGCAGGGTCGCCCCGAGCACCGGGTAGCGCACGTCAGGGGAGACGGAGATCGGTGGGCAGAAGGCCTTGACGCCCTCCGCATCCAGCCACTCGGCATCCACGCCGTTCAGCCGGTTGGCGTTCACCCGGCGGATCGACTCCCGGACATCGTGCTCGGTATGCGCCAGGTTCATCACGCCGCGCTGGCGCAGCATCACATTGAAGTTGAGCTCGCGGGACAGGCCTTCCCAGAGCTTCAGCCCGTGCTCGTAGATCGCCGCGCTCTCGTCCCAGAGATAGTTGGAGCGGATGATGGTCGTGTTGCGCGCGATGTTGCCGCCGGCGAGCCAACCCTTCTCCACGACAGCGACATCGGTAATGCCGTGCTCCTTCGCCAGATAGAAGGCCGTCGCCAGCCCGTGGCCGCCCCCGCCGACGACCACGACCTCATAGGCCGGCCTCGGCTCCGGCGAACGCCAGAGCTCCGGCCAGTCCCGGTGTCCGGTCAGCGCATTGCGCGCCAGCGAAAGGATCGAGTAACGCGCCATCGACGGACGCTCCTCGCACGCGAACGGACGGCAGATACCCCGGGGGGCGCAAGTCTTAAGCCTATTGTGCGTCCGGAACCCGCGCAATTGCGACAAGCCGGGCGCCGCACGCCCACTACCAGGCGCCGATCTTCGATGCGCTGATCGGGTTCAACTACGAGCAAGGCGGCCTCGGCCCCGGCGTGACCGAAAAATGGGAGCTGGCGGAAGACGGGTTGAGTTGGTTCTTCCACCTCCAGAAGGGGCTCAAATGGCACAATGGCGACCCGCTCACCGCGCATGACGTGAAGTTCAGCCTCGAACGCACCATGTCCGAAGAGTCGCTGTCCTCCCGGGCCGCCGCGCTGCGCCGCAACGTAAAGAGCATCGAGGTCGTCGACGACCACACGGTCCGGGTTTACACCAACGGCGTCCAGGTCCACTTCCCGGCGGGTCTCAGCCGGGCCGTGTTCCAGGAAGGGCAGCTGATGCCCAAGAACTACATCGAGACGGTCGGCGTCGAAAAGTTCCGGGAAGAGCCTGTCGGTAGCGGCCCGTGGAAGTTCGTCGAGAGCGTTCCGGGCGACTATGTCGAGTTCGAAGCCGTTGAGGGCCCGCACTGGCGCGGCACGCCGAACTTCAAGCGCCTGCGCATCCTGCTGGTGCCGGAAGAGAGCACCCGCGTCGCTATGGTGCGCACGGGCGAGGCGGCGATCGCCTCCATCAGCCCGGAATCGATCCGCGAGGTCGAGGCGGCGAACCTCAAGCTCATCAGCGTCCCCGCGACCATGCAGGCGATCTACCAGTTCTGGGGCATGTACAAGGATTCCCAGAAGGACTCGCCGCTTGCCGATGTGCGTGTGCGCGAGGCTCTGTCGCTCGCCATCGACCGCCAGCAGATCATCGACCATGTGATGTATGGACAGGCGCGCTGGCCGATGCCGTTCGCGACCTTCCCCTACGCCGTCGATACGGATATCGAGAAGTGGCAGGCTTGGGGCCGCGAGGCGCTGCGCTACGACCCCGAGCGGGCAAAGGAGCTGCTCGCCGAGGCGGGCTATCCCGACGGGTTCGAGTTGAAGTTCGCGAACACCGCCCTGCCCGGCACGCCATACATGACGCAAATCGGCATCGCCGTGGCCGACTTCTGGCAGAAGATCGGCGTCAACGTGGACATCAAGCACTATGAATGGGGCGCCTTCCGGCTGCTCTACCGCGGCGATCAGAAGGCGCTTACCGGCGCGGCCTCGATGTTCCGCACCGCCGGCCGCCCGGTCGCGGTGGCCCGCTATTCGGGCGGGTTCACGAGCAAGGGCGGCCACCACCTGTTCGGCGAAGAGGGCAATTGCAACGACTTCTGCCAAGCTTACGACATGCTGCACCAGGAGGTCGTGACCGCTCAGGATCCAGAGGAGCGCGCCCGGAAGACGGACGAGATGCTCACCATGGTCGCGGACTCGTGGATCGCCGTGCCGATCATCGAGGGCATGGGCTACTGGGCCGTCAATCCGGAGAAAGTCGGCGCGTTCAAGCCGATCCCGGGCCGCCATGAGTTCGGCGACGTGTTCGAGCGCATGCCGAGGCCCGAGCAGAAGCCCTGGTAGGGAAGAGGCGCACACTGTGACCGGTTCCCGGCTTCGGCCGGGGACCGGCGCTTTCGAAATCGGGCCGGCGCGCCGAGCGGGGTAACCCGATGCAGCGTTACATCCTGCAGCGCCTCGTCCAAGGCGCGATTCTGCTCGTCGTGGTGACGTCGGTTGTCTTCTTCATCGGACGCATGACCGGCAACCCGGTCGACATGATGCTGCCGGAGGATGCGACCGAAGAAGACCGCCAGGACATGATCGAGCGCCTGGAGCTGGACGGCTCGATTCTAGACCAGTTCGGCGTCTTCATCGTCGATGCCGTCCAGGGCGACCTCGGCACCTCGATCCGCTATCGGCAGCCGGCGACCGACATCTTCTTCTCGCGCCTGCCGAACACGCTGGCGATGATCCCGCCGGCGATGATCCTGGCGATCGCGATGGCGGTACCGCTTGGCATCCTTTCGGCCCTGCGCCGAGGCGGCATAATCGACCGAATATCCGCCACCATTGCGGTGCTGGGCATATCCACGCCCAATTTCTGGCTCGGCATCGTGCTGATCTACCTGTTCAGCGTGACCTGGGGATGGCTCCCTTCAAGCCGGATGGGCGGGCCGCTCCACTACATCATGCCGACGATCACGCTCGGGACCTTCCTGGTCGCCGGGTTCATGCGGCTGATCCGCTCCAGCATGCTGGAAACGCTGGACAGCGAATTCGTAAAGCTCGCCCGGATCAAGGGCGTGAGCGAAACCGCGATCGTGTGGAAGCACTGTCTGCGCAATGCGCTCATCCCCGTGTTGAGCCTCTGGGGCGTGTTCATGGGTGGTCTCGTGACGGGCGCAATCGTCACCGAAACCGTGTTCGCCTGGCCGGGCATCGGGCGGCTGACCTACGAGGCAGTCATCTTCCGGGACTACCCGCTGCTTCAGGCGGTCATCATCATGGATGCGATCTTCATCCTGTTCATCAACCTGCTGGTCGACATCCTCTATGCCTATGTCGACCCCCGAATCCGGTTCGAGTAGGGCCACGCGATGCGGCGGCTCCCTCTCGCTTCCTTCGCGATCATCGGCACGATGGTCTTCGTCGCCGTGTTCGCGCCGTGGCTGACGCCCCACTCGCCCATCGACCAGTCGCTGCCAAACAAGCTGCTGCCGCCCTTCTGGGAGGAGGGCGGCACGACGAAATACCTGCTCGGCACGGACATATTCGGCCGCGACCTGCTGACCCGGCTGTTCTACGGGGCGCGGGTCAGCCTGATCGTGACGGCGCTGGCGTTGAGCGTCGGCGGCGGCGTCGGCCTCGTGCTGGGCATCGTCTCCGGCTATGTCGGCGGCAAGCTGGACGCCTTCCTGATGCGCGTCGTGGACGCGGCGTTCGCCTTCCCGACCATCCTGTTCGCACTGTTGCTGGCAGTGACCATGGGCCAGGGCATGGACACGCTGGTGATTGCGCTCAGCCTCTTTCTCTGGGCCGGCTTCGCGCGGGTCATCCGCGGCGAGGTGCTGGCGATCAAGCAGCGCGACTTCGTGGCGCTGGCGCGGGTCCACGGCAGTTCGCCCGCGCGGATCATGTTCGTCCATATCCTGCCCAATGTGCTCAACACCTTCATGGTGCTGCTTACCCTCAATGTCGGGGTCATCATCGTGGCGGAAGCGTCGCTCAGCTTCCTCGGCGCGGGCGTGCCGCCGCCGACGCCCTCCTGGGGCCTGATGGTGGCCGAGGGCCGGGGCAAGATCACCAGCGCCTGGTGGCTGTCGCTCATTCCCGGCATCGCCATCACGCTCGTGGTGCTCTCCTTCAACCTCTTCGGCGACTGGCTGCGCGACCGGCTCGACCCGAAGCTGCGTCAACTCTAGCGGGAGCCCGAGGACAGCATGGACAGCGCCCCGGTTCTCAAAGTCCGGAACCTGCACACGCACTTCTTCCTGAGGCGCGGCGTGGTCAAGGCGGTGGACGGCGTCACCTTCTCGCTGAAGCGGGGCGAGGTGCTGGGCCTTGTCGGCGAGTCCGGCTGCGGCAAGAGCCTGACCGCGCTCTCGATCCTGCGCCTGTTGCCGCAGGAGGCCGCGCGAACCGTCGAAGGGCAGGTGCTTCTGGACGGCGAGGACCTGCTCGCCAAATCCGCCGGCGAAATGCGCGAGGTGCGCGGACAGCGCATCGCCATGATCCTCCAGGACCCGCAAACCTCGCTCAACCCGGTGTTCAGCATCGGCAACCAGCTGCACGAGGCGCTCGCCCGGCGACCCGACGCAGGCGGACGGTCGCTCAGGCAGCGGGCCGTCGATGTGCTGCGCCAGGTGCGGCTGGCGGCGCCCGAACAACGCATCGGCCAGTATCCGCACGAGCTGAGCGGCGGCATGAAGCAGCGGGTCGTCGGCGCCATCGCGATCAGCTGCGCGCCCGAGGTCATGATTGCCGACGAGCCGACGACGGCGCTCGACGTCACCATCCAGCTTCAATATCTGAACCTGCTGAAGGAGCTTCAGACCTCCCTTGGCATGGGCATCCTCTTCATCACCCACGATTTCGGCGTCGTCGCCCATATGTGCGACCGCGTGGCGGTCATGTATGCAGGGCGGATCGTGGAAACGGGTCCGGTGCGCGAGATATTCGACAATCCGGTCCATCCATACACCCAGGCGCTGATTGCTTCCGTCCCGAAGCTGCGGCGCAAGGCCGGGCGGCTGCGCGCTATCGACGGACAACCGCCCGCTCTCTCCGACCTGCCTGTCGGCTGCCGGTTCGCAGACCGTTGCCCCCATGCCGAGGCGCGTTGCCGCGAACAGTATCCAGAGGCCGTTAGCGTCGGCGAAAGCCATACCGCCAGCTGTTGGCTCGCAACATGAGCAAGGCCCCGATCCTCGAGGTAAACGGCCTCACCAAGCACTACCCCGTGAGCAAGGGAATCCTGTTCTCGCGTGAAGTCGGGCGAGTGCGCGCCGTCGATGGCATCGACTTCTTCATAAACGAGGGCGAGACGCTCGGCCTTGTCGGCGAGTCCGGCTGCGGCAAGACGACGACCTCCAGGCTGGTTCTCGGACTGGAGCCCCCGACCGCCGGAGAAGTGCTGCTCGAAGGCGTATCCGCGCAGGACCTGACCGGGCAGGACCGGCAGGACTACCACGCCAGGGTGCAGGCGGTGTTCCAGGACCCTTGGTCGTCGCTCAACCCGCGAATGCATGTCGGCGAGATCGTCGGGGAGGCTCTCACGATCGCGAAATGGGGGTCCCGCGCCGAGATCGAAGAGCGCGTTGCGGCCCTGCTGGTCGAGGTCGGGCTGCGGCCGGAACACGCCCGGCAGTATCCCCACGAGTTCAGCGGCGGCCAGCGCCAGCGGATTGCGCTGGCAAGCGCGCTTGCCATCGGACCGAAATTGATCGTGCTGGACGAGCCGGTCTCGGCGCTCGACGTGTCGATCCGCGCCCAGATGATGAACCTGCTGAAAGACGTCCAGGAACAGGACAATGTCGCCTACCTGCTGGTCGCCCACGACCTTGCCACGGTGCGCCACATGTCCGAATGGACCGCCGTCATGTATCTGGGCGAGATCGTTGAGTATGCGCCGACGGAAGCGCTGTTCGAGAATGTGCGCCATCCCTATACGCGGGCGCTGTTCTCCGCCGTGCTGCCGGACCATCCGGACGGGCGCGAAGAGGAGATCGTGCTCACAGGCGAGGTGCCCTCCCCGCTCGATCCGCCCAGCGGCTGCCGGTTCCACACGCGCTGCCCGTTCGCGATGGACATCTGCTCGCAGGTAGCGCCGCCGCTGACGGAGTCCGGGTCCGGGCATCTGGTAGCCTGCCATCTTGAGGAGTAAACAGGGGCGGTAACCTTTCCGACCGCTCCACAGCATTGCGAGGCTAAGTCATGGCGTTCGTCGAAACGGAAATCCACGGCCAGACCATGGTCGTCCGGCTCAACCGGCCGGAGCGCTTGAATGCGCTCAGCACGGTGATCCGCCAGGGCATGGCGGAGGCGTTCTCGGAGTTCCGCGACAATGACGGCCTCGAAGTCGCGATCCTGACCGGGACGGGCCGCGGGTTCTGCGCCGGCGAGGACATGAAGGAATCGGTCGAGCGCGGCGACGTCGGATCCCCCGAGGACGAGCTCGACGATCCGTTCGCGAACGGGACGCTGCAAAAGCCCGTCATCGCGGCCGTCAACGGCTTTGCGATGGGCGGCGGTTTCATGCTGGTGGAACGCACCGACCTGCGTGTCGCGGTCAAGGGCGCGCTCTTCGAGATTTCGGAAGCGAAGCGCTGGCTGCTCGGCGGCTACAATCACGGCTTCATCGCCAACCTGCCCTATCCGGTCGCGATGGAGATGGCCTTCGGCTTCCGCTTCACGGCAGAGCGCTTCCACGAGCTCGGCTTCGTCAACCGTCTGGTCGAGCCGGACGAGCTGATGCCGACGGCGATGGAAATGGCCGACCATCTGCTCAGCCTGCCGCCGGCCTCGCGCGTCAACACGCTTTACATGATGCGCCAGATGCGCCCCAAGGTGACGCCGTCGCACGAGCGTCTGGCGGCGGCGCTGCACGAGCATGGCTGTCTGGAGGACCGGATGGAATCCCGCCGCGCCTTCGCGGAGAAGCGCAAGCCCGCGTTCAAGGGCTGGAACGACCCGGCGGACCGCTACCGGATGCCGACGCTGGAGTCCGTGATTGCCGGGGACGACTGACCCTCCCGGTTCCCCCAGAACGACATCAACCCAAGGAGCTGCTTCCATGACCGGTCGCCCGGGCCCGCTTGCGGGCGTCAAGGCCGTCGCCTGCTCGACCGCGCAGGCGGGCACCGTGCCCTACATGCTGATGGCCGACCTGGGCGCCGAGGTCATCAAGATCGAAGTGCCCGGCGCCGGCGACGGTTCGCGCATGGCCGGCGAGCTCAAGGGCCGCGTCAGCTCCTTCTTCGAGACCAACAACCGGGGCGTGAAGAGCCTGACGCTCAACCTCAAGTCCGACGAAGGGCGCGCGATCCTGCACAGGCTGGTCGCGGAGGCCGATGTCTTCGGGCAGAACTTCCGCCCGGGCGTCGCCGAGAAGAATGGCTTCGATTACGAGACGCTGAAGGCGATCAATCCCGCGCTCGTCTATGTGTCCATATCCGGCTACGGGCAGGCGGGCCCGCATGCGGACCTGCCGGGCACGGACGCGGTCGGGCAGGCGCTCGGCGGCGTGACGGAGGCCTATGCGGGGCCCGGCGAATCCATGCGGACCGGCATCGTGTCGGTCGCGGACGAATCCTGTGCGCTGCTGGCCTTCGGGGGCCTCCTGGCGGCGCTGCATCACGCGAAGGCGACCGGCGTCGGCCAGAAGGTCGAAACCTCGCTGGTGGCCGGCGTCGTCCGCCTGATGGGCTGGACCCTCACGACGACGATGTGGCGAAACCGCAACCCAATCACCGGCACCCGCATTAACGGCACCCGCGAGCGCCCTGGCATCGCTGCCAGCTTCAACGATATCGACGGGCGCCCGCTCGTCTTCCAGCTCGGTCACCGGGACTGGAAGCGCGCCATGGAAGCGCTCGGCTTCTACGCGGTGCTTGAGGAACGCGGCGCCGAAGACCTGGGGCTGGCGATCGTGTCGGAAGAGAAGAAGGACCTGATCCTCTCCACGCTCGCCGAACTGTTCGCGACCGGCAGCCGGGACCGCTGGGTGGAACTGCTGCGCGCCGCCGATATCGTCTCCGCGCCGATCAACACGCTGCTGGAAGCGTCCAACGATGCCGATGTGCTGGCGAACGGCTATGTCGCCGAGAAGCACTATCCGGAAATCGACGAGACGCTGAAGGTCCACGGCACGCCCTGGCGGTTCTCGGAAACCCCGGCGCAGATCGGCGTCGCGCCGAAGCTCGGCGAGCACAACGCCGAAATCCTCGGCCGACTCGGCTATGACGAGGCCGCTCTCGCCTGCCTCAGCGAACGCAAGATCATCTGAAGCCTCTCCTTTCCCGAAAGAACCGGGGGCATTCCATGACCGGTCCGCTTGCCGGCGTCACGGTGCTCGATTTCACCCGCGTGCTCGCCGGCCCCTGGTGCACGCTGGCGCTGGCCGATCTCGGCGCCGAGGTCATCAAGATCGAGAACCCGAAGGGCGGCGACGACACGCGCCGTTTCGACGTGCGCGAGGAGTTGGCCGGCGAGAGCGCCTATTTCGTCTTCGCCAACCGCAACAAGAAGAGCCTCGCGCTCAATATCGCGGCGCCTGAAGGCCGGGAGGTCGCACGGCGGATCGCCGCCCGCGCCGATATCCTGGTCGAGAACTTCCGTCCCGGCGTGATGGCGAGGCTCGGGCTCGACTTCGAGAGCCTCCACAAGGCCAACCCGGGCCTCGTCTATTGCTCGATCTCCGGCTACGGCCATGCGAGCCCCTTGCGGGAGGTCGCCGGCTACGACCCGGTGGCGCAGGCCGAGGGCGGCATGATGGCGATCACCGGCGAGGCCGACGGCGGGCCGCTGCGCACGGGCATCTCCTATGCCGACATATTCAGCGGCTACAACGCCCTGCAGGGCATTCTCGCCGCGCTCTACCACCGCGAGCGGACCGGCGAGGGCCAGGCCATCGACATCGCGCTGCTGGACGGCGCGGTGGCCTCGCTCGCCAACCAGGCGCAGGTGACGCTCGTCACCGGCCGGGACACCGGCCGCTACGGCAACGACCACCCGTTCCTGGAGCCGTTCGGGCTGGCCGAGACCGCCGACGGGCCGCTCTATCTCGTCATCGGCAATGACCGCCAGTGGGAGCGCTTCTGCCGGGACGTGATCGGACGCCCGGACCTGGTGGACCACCCGCAGTTCCGCGACAACGCCGCCCGCCTCGCCAACCGCGACGCGAACCGCGCGCTGCTCGCCGGGATCTTCGCCGGTGACGACCGCGCCGGCTGGATGGCGAAGTTCCGCGCCGCCGGCGTCCCCGCGGGCGCGGTCCGGAGCATCTCGGAGGCGCTCGCCGCGCCGGAAGTGCGCGCCCGCGGCATGGTGCAGCCCGTGGACCACCCGAAGGCCGGCCGGTTCGAGGCGGTCGCCTCGCCGGTCCATCTCTCCGCCACCCCGACCGCCGCGCCCGTCGCCGCGCCGACGCTCGGCCAGCATACGGACGAGGTGCTGGCCGCCTTCGGCTACGACGCGGAGGAGATCGCCCGCTTCCACGCCGACGGCGTCGCCGCCTGAGGCGGCCCGCCTTACGAAACGATGGGCAAGGTCGCCGTCTCGTAGTCGAGCGTGAGCGCGCGCCCCGTCTCGTCGTCGGCGAGGCGGGCGCTGAACCTCTTGCCGGGGCGCACGCCTCCGATTGCCGGGATCGTGCCGAGGAACATGGCGAATTCCGGCGGCACCGTCTTGTAGCCCTGGAAATAGTCGGCGATGAGTTCCACGGGCTCCCGGACCGCCGCCATCGTGCCGCGCTGGTAAGGCTCGCCGTCCATGTCGCTCTCCAGCCGGAGCCTGTCCCAGCGTGCGGCGACGTCGGCGCAGCGCCAGACATCGCGGCCGAGCGGCTTCGGGCACATCTGCTTGGAGACCGCGACGGACTGCGCCTCGAACTCCCGGTCGGTATGGTCGGAGCCGACGGCCACCAGCATCCCGTGCCGGGCGGAGCCGATCAGCACCGCCTCCGCCTCGCCGGAGCTGCCTTCGCCCAGCACCTGGATGCGCCCGGCCTGCGTCGCGAGCGACGCGCCGACCCGGTAGTAGAGCGGCGTTCGCGAGGGCGGCGCCACGCCGATTTCCACGAGCTCGTCGATATGTTCCTGCACTGCCGCCCGGTCGCGCCCGGACCAGCCGGCGATGACGATGACCGAGACCGGGACTTCTATGTCCTCGACGCCGTCCGCATGGTGAAGCCGGAACCGCATGCGCTTTCCTCCTCAGGCCGTTCGCCGCCAGGCGGTGCCGTCCGGCCCGTCCTCGAGCGCGATGCCGCGCGCGGCCAGACCGTCCCGGATTGCGTCCGCCCGCGCGAAATCCCGCGAGCGCCGCGCCGCCACGCGCTCCGCCACCAGCGCCTCGATCTCCTCCGCGTCATCGCCTTCGCCATGGAGCCAGGCCGTCGGGTCCTCGCGAAGCAGGCCCAGTAATTCGCCCGCGCCCAGCAGCGAGCCGGCAAGCGCCGCCTTCTCCCCGGCATCCTCCGCCCTGTTGAGCGCCGTCGCGGCCTCGTGCATGGCGGCGATGGCGGCCGGCGTGTTGAGGTCGTCGAGCAGCGCCTCCAGCACGGCCGGCGGGGGTTCGCCCGGCTCTGAGCCGCCCGCGTCCCTCAGCGCCCGGTAGAGCCTGTCGAGGCCGGCCTTCGCCTCCGCCAGCGTGTCGGAGCCGAATTCGAGCGGCGCGCGGTAATGCGCCTGCAGCAGGGCCAGGCGCACCGCCTCGCCCGGCGCGTCGGCCAGCAGTTCGCGCACCGTCAGCACATTGCCGAGCGATTTCGACATCTTGTCGCCCTTCACGACCAGATAGCCGTTATGCATCCAGTAGCGCACGAAGGGGCCCCCATGCGCGCAGACGCTCTGGGCCAGTTCGTTCTCATGGTGCGGGAAGATCAGGTCCGCGCCGCCGCCGTGAATGTCGAAGGCGTCGCCCAGATAGGCGCGCGACATGGCCGAGCACTCGATATGCCAGCCGGGCCGGCCCCGGCCCCAGGGGCTCGGCCAGCCGGGCAGGTCGTCCGCGCTCGGCTTCCAGAGCACGAAGTCCGCCGGGTCGCGCTTGTAGGGCGCCACATCGACGCGCGCGCCCGCGATCAGCTCCTCGCGGGAATGGCGCGAGAGCCGCCCGTAATCCGGCATGGAGGGCACATGGAAGAGCACATGCCCGTCCGCCTCGTAGGCATGGCCGTCCGCGACCAGCTTCCCGATCATCTCGACCATCTGCTCGATATGCCCGGTCGCGCGCGGCTCGACATCGGGCGTGAGCGCGCCGAGGGCCGCCATGTCGGCGTGGAAAGCCTCGGTCGTCCGCGCCGTGATGCGGTCTATGGGCTCGCCCGTCTCCTTGGCGCGGGCGTTGATCTTGTCGTCCACATCCGTGATGTTGCGCACATAGGTCACGCGCGGATAGAGCCGCTTCAGCAGCCGGTAGAGCACGTCGAACACGACCACGGGGCGCGCATTGCCGATATGCGCGAGGTCATAGACCGTCGGCCCGCACACATAGAGGCGCACATGCTCCGGGTCGAGCGGCTCGAAAGGCTCCTTGGCGCGCGCCAGCGTGTTGTGGACGATGAGGGTCACGGGACTGTCTCCGGCTCCATGCGGTCATGTCGGTTCGGCAGCGGGATATAGGCCAAGCGGACGCCCGCGTATATGTCCCTGCCGGACGGGAACGGGGAGGCTGCAGAAATGTCATGATATGTCATGTTCTGTCATGTTTCTTGTTTGTACTCTTGCCCTTTGCGCCGCTTGCAGCGGTCGTTCGCGGGGCGTCGCATGTCCTTCCGTTCGTCGGTCTGCAGCGCTTCCCCGGAAGTCGGAGAGCGTCCCTGTTTCGCGCGTATTGCGCGCCCGCCTGCTGGCGGGCCCGCGCACGGAGGCGCGAACGAGGCGTTGGCGGGAGCGCCGGGGATGTCATGAAATGTCATGGTCCGGCGTCCGCTTCGGCCGTTTCCGCCGGTCCGGGTCGTTCGTTCATGGGGCATCGGTCTCCTTTCGGTCAACGGTCCCGGACGCTTCCCGGAGCCCCGGTTCAAGGCCGGGACAGGTCCGGAGAGCGTCCCTGTTTCGCGCGTATCGCGCGCGCGCCCGCGCGCGAGCGCGGGCGGGCGTTTCGCGCCGGCGCGGTTCGCGCGCGTGATTGCGCGCGCGAGACGGAGGGCGCACCTTCCCCGGCCGGCTCGCGCCGGGGTCTTTTTCGCGGCCCCCAGCCATCGCTTTCTGCAGAAAAGCCGAAAGGCGGCCCCGGAAGCCGCCTCTCTCTATTGTCATCATACACCCGGTCCGCCCGGAGTCAAGCCTCCTGTGGGGACTAAATTCCAGAAATGTTCCCCATAGAGCGAAGGGAACCCGCGTCCGAACCGGAACGAGCCGCCGATTCTTCCGCTTGGTGCGGCAAAGGTAGGAGACTAGAGTTGGGTTTTGCGGCACAGTATGGGGCGCACCAGATCGCTGGATCCGCTATTCTTCGCCCCGCAACCACCACTTGCCATTGCTGAGGACATTCCCGCATGTGGGACGCTTACGGCTCATTCTTGTCCAAATCCTTTCTCCGCTCCGAATGGGCGCATGAATACGAAACATTCAAGGACAGCCCCGAAGAGAGCGAACTGATCGAGCGCCTGACCCGGTGGTCGAACCGCGCAGAACAAACGGAAACGACTGCCCAATCCGCTCTCCTCGAAGAATTCTTCCGGTCCACTTGGGGTTATCTCCAGTCCGGCCAGGCCGGGGCCGAAGACCGCTATACGCTCTACCCCGAATTCCCCGTTCCCGGCGCAGGCCAGCAGGGAGGAATCGGTCAAGCCGACGCTGCTCTTGGCTTCTTTTCAGCCGACGGCTCCAATCCGGTCCCTCAGGTCCTCGTCGAATTCAAAAGCATCAAGAGTAACCTCGACGCCCCTCAGAGACGAAAAGGAAATTCACGCTCTCCCGTAAAGCAAGGTCTCGACTATCTCTATTCTGCCCGGAGGGGCATGTTCGGAAACGAACCGATCCTGCCCATGTGGGCTATTGTTACCGACATGAACGAGTTCCGCCTGTATTGGGCCGACAGGGGAGAACGTCAACATATCGCGTTTACGATCCATCGCTCGGACCTGTTGCAGGGGCCTCTCTTGCTCGACGATGACGAGGACGCCCGTTTCGACCGGTTCCTCTTCCTAAAATTGTTTCACAACGACACGCTTGTCGTAAAGGGAACAAGCGGAAGACCGGCGCTCTACTCTCTGATTCAGCGGCAGCGTTTCCAGCAACATGAATTGCAGAATCAATTCTATGGCGAATACCGCGTCTTTCGCGAACATCTTTATCGAACATTGCTTTCCTGGAATGGTCCCGAAACAGATGCCTTTCCCGGAACGAAGGGCAAGCTTGTTCGACTGGCGCAAAAGATTCTCGACCGAGTGATCTTCGTTTTTTTCTGCGAAGATATGGGCAATGTTCTCGCATTCCCCCCGCAGCTCTTTCGCAATTATCTGATCGAGAGATCGAATGACGAATTTCTGAACCCCTACGGCGACGATCTGTGGCAATGGCTTTGCCGCCTGTTCGATGCGATGAATGACGGTAGCCCGTTTGGAGACAACAGATTCAATTCCTTCAATGGCGGCCTGTTTGCGTCCGATCCTGAACTCGACCGTCTGTATGTTCCTAACATGATCTTTTGCGAACGCGGCCAAGGTCAAAATGAAGCGAGCCTGGCTGCAAACAAACGCACCCTGCTTTACCTTTCCGCGCACTACAACTACGCTTCAGGTTGGTCCAAAGGCTTAACCGATAGCAGAAACACGGATTCGCGCGAGCGCAGCATCGGCCTCTACACTCTCGGCCGCATCTTTGAACAGTCGATTACCGAGCTGGAGATACTGGAAGCCCAAGAGGACGGCCGGCTGTCCCTGAACGAGATAAGCAAACGCAAGCGCGACGGGGTTTACTATACGCCCGAATGGGTGGTCCAGCGTATCGTTCAGGAAACCGTCGGGCGCCGCTTCGAAGACATGAAGTCCGATTGCGGTTGGCCCGCTCAGACGGAAGACCGGCTGCCGACGCTTGACGAGATCGCAGCATACGAGCACCTGCTTCGCGACATCCGTATCGTCGATCCCGCTTGCGGGTCGGGAGCGTTCCTTATCACTGCGCTGAGCTTCCTGCTGGACGAGTGGCGCATCCTCCGGGAGCTTCGCCGCCAGCACGGTCAGACCATGGTGCAGGACGGCTGGGCGGACGAGCAGGTCCGCAACATCCTTCAACACAATCTGTACGGGGTGGACATCAACCCGGCCTCCGTCGAAATCTCCAAGCTGGCTCTCTGGCTGCACACTGCCCGGTCCGACCGGCCCTTGTCGTCGCTCGACGAACGGATCCGGGACGGCAACAGCCTGATCGGACCGGAGTTCTTCAAACGCACACTGGCCGCGTACGACGAGGAGGAACGGGAGCGGATAAACGCCTTCGACTGGCAACGAGCATTTCCGGAAGTGTTCCAGCGAGGCGGTTTCGACTGCGTGATCGGAAACCCGCCTTATGTGAAACGCCAGAACTTCCAGAAGTACCACCCCGACATGGCGGCGCATCTCACACGCTCCCCTGACCTCGGAGGCGAATACCACAGCACCCAAACCGGCAATTTCGACATCTACCTGGCCTTCATCGAAAAGGGTCTCCGGCTTCTGAACGAAAACGGCCGATTGGGATATATCGCGCCCTCGGTCTGGAGCATGACTGAATATGGTGCCGGATTGCGAGACGTTATTGAAAAAGGATGCCATCTTTGGGGCTGGATCGATTTTGGCTCCTATCAGGTTTTCGACGAAGCAACGACCTATACCGCTCTCCAGTTCTATTCGAGCCAGCCGAATGATCGAGTGTCGGTGGTAAACGCACCCGGTGGAGTGATAGCAGAAAGCCCCTGGGAAGCCAAAGACATCACTTTGTCCTATGATCGTTTGACTTTCAATAACCGCTGGCTTCTCGCTACGGGTGTGGAACGAAGTCTACTCGATAAATTGATTGAGACCGGAGTGAGTCTAGATGACCGCTCTGTAACACGAAGGATTTTCGTTGGTATTCAAACCAGCGCGGACAGCATTTACCATTTAAAACGTCTTAGTCAAAATCGTTACGAAGAGAAACCGGCAAAGGGCCAAAAGCGTGGTCACGTCGTCACACTCGAAGACTCAATAATGCGACCACTTGTGTCCGGAGTACAAATTAAGCGTTATTTGGACCCACAAACAGAAACATACCTTCTGTTCCCTTACGCTTTGTATGATGGAGTTTTGTCGCTGATCCCGGCGGAAATTATGAAGGTGGAATACCCATTCGCATGGAAATATCTCTTGAGGTACGAAACCAACTTGCGCGCAAGAGAAAACCATAAGATGGACAAAGATGACAGATGGTGGGCATATAATTATCCAAAAAATCTCGATAAGCAGGAGTTTTCCAAGCTACTGGTTGCGCAGACCGTGCAAAATATGCAGGTATCTGCCGACCATAACGGAGCGTTCTACGTCAACAATGTCAGAGTCAATGCAGTTATCCCCGCACCCCAAGTGCCGATGGGGTACCTCCTTTCGTCGCTAAATGCTCGAGTGGCAGACTTCGTTTTCCGTCGCACAGCAAAGCCAAAGGATAATCATTACTTTGAAGCAAATAAGCAATTTATTTCCTATCTTCCTATGCCTGCGGCGGGAGATGAAGATCGTTGTAATCTGGCCCTCAATGGAGAACGTTTGCAGCAGCTATACTCTGATCGGCGAGATATGCTTTCGGATATTGCAAGACGCCTTTCCGTCAGCAGGGTTCACCGACGCCCCTATAGTTGGTTATTTCCCGACCTACCGACCCTGGACGACCTGATCGAACGAGCCCCCAAGCGCATCATCACCGTAGATAAGCGCCGAGAATGGGCCAGGGAGAGTTTGACGCGAGAGTTGGGGTGGCGGTTTGCTGGCCTTGAAGAGCATTTGACACCCGGAGTAGTGCTATCGGCGGACTTGCATAGAGGCCAACTCCGGTTTCTGATCGACGGTATACCCGTCATTTCCGACATCTTCCTGCCTCCTGAGACAGCTTCGTTCGTGTTGGCCCAGTGGCGGGTGCTGGCGGGCCGCCTTGAAGTCACCGGCAAACTCACGGGCAAGAAGCTGGCGGACGAACTCAGGAGAGTCAGCGCCAGCGCCGATCCGCACCTCATGGCCGAAGTCGTAGAACGGGAGCAGGCGATTTTGGCCATCGACGCGGAGATCGCCCGGCTTGAGGCCAACGTGAATGAGACGATCTATCGTCTCCACCGGCTTACGCCCGATGAAATTGCGATTATCGAGGCGGCGGTGCGGTGACAAGCACCGGCGGCACCTCCGGCGTGGAGTATCTGGGCCGGATGCCGGGCGTCGAAGTGTTTCCCGAGCTCCGACACCTGCGCGGGGACCTTTGACCCATGGCCCGAACGCTTCCGAGAAAAGAGCTTTTCGATCTTCCGGACGGGGTGATCTACCTTGACGGCAACTCGCTCGGGCCGCTGCCGAAGGGCGCCCTTGAGCGCGCCCGCGCCGTGATCGGCGGGGAATGGGGGCAGCAGCTCATCCGGGCGTGGAACACGGCCGGCTGGATGGCGCTGCCGCAGCATGTGGGCGACCGGATCGCCCGGCTGATCGGCGCGCCCAGGGGCTCCGTCGCGACCGGCGACACGCTGTCGATCAAGGTCTACCAGGCGCTTGCAGCCGCCCTGAAATTGCGCTCCGGACGCAGGGCGATCCTCTCCGACTCCGGCAACTTCCCCTCCGACCTCTACATGGCCGAGGGGCTGATCGGCACGATCGGCAAGGATTACGAGCTGCGCACGCCGGCGCCGGAAGACGTCCTCGACCGGATCGACGAGGATGTGGCGGCGGTGATGCTGACGCAGGTCGATTACCGCACCGGGCGGATGCACGACATGGACGCGGTCACGC
>JAJEAZ010000387.1 GCA_022824105.1 Alphaproteobacteria bacterium | reverse complement strand
TGCGATATAGCCGTCATCGTGCATGACGCCGAGATCGCCGGTATGGAACCAGCCGCCGGCGAACGCCTCGGCGCTGGCGCCCTCGTTCTTGAGATAGCCCTTCATCACGACATTGCCGCGCATCATCACCTCGCCGATGGTCTGCCCGTCGCGGGGCGTTTCCGCCATCGTCTCGGGGTCCATGACGGTGAGGCCTTCAAGCACCGGATAGCGAACGCCCTGCCGCGCCTTCATCGCCGCGCGTTCGGCGCCGGGCAGCGCGTTCCAATCCGTGTTCCAGGCCGACACCACGGCCGGCCCGTAACATTCCGTCAGGCCGTAAGTGTGGGTGATGTCGAAGCCCATCGCCTCCATGCCCTCCAGCGTCGAGGGCGGCGGCGGCGCGGCGGCGGTCATCACCTGGACGCGGTGGGCGAAGCTCCGGCGTTCGTCCTCCGGCGCGTGCAGCAGCATGTTGAGCACGATAGGGGCGCCGCAGAAATGCGATACGCCTTCGTCCGCAATCGCGTCGAAAATCCGTCCGGCTTCCACCCGGCGCAGGCACACATGCGTGCCCGCCTGGGCGGTGATTGTCCATGGAAAACACCAGCCGTTGCAGTGGAACATCGGCAGCGTCCAGAGATAGACCGGATGGAGCTGCATCTGCCAGGCCATCGTGTTCCCGGTCGCATTCAGCCAGGCGCCGCGATGGTGATAGACCACGCCCTTGGGGTTGCCGGTCGTGCCCGAGGTGTAGTTCAGCGAGATCGCGTCCCACTCGTCCGCTGGCGGCGCATAGGCGCAGTCCGGATCGCCCTCCGCAAGCAGCGCTTCATAGTCGAGACTGCCGATCCGGTCTCCCGGCCCGTCATATTCCGGGTCGTCGATATCGACCGTCAGGATCTCCCGCCCGAGTTGCGCCAGCGCCTGCCGGATGGTGTCGGAGAATTCCCGGTCGACGAATATCGCTTTCGCCTCGCCATGCTCAAGCATGAAGGCGATGGCCGCGGCATCAAGGCGGATATTCAGCGTGTTCAGCACGGCGCCCGTCATCGGCACGCCGTAATGGCATTCCAGCATTTCCGGCGTGTTCGCGGCCATGACGGCCACGGTATCGCCCTTGCCGATGCCCCGTCGGGCAAGGGCGTCCGCCAGCCTGTGGCAGCGCCGGCGCGTTTCGCTCCAGGTAAAGCGGCGCGCGCCATGCACGACCGAAGGACGGTCCGGGAAAATCCAGGCTGTGCGTTGCAGGAAGGAAAGCGGCGTCAGCGGCTCGTAATTTGCCGCCTGCCGGTCGAGCCCCCGGTCATAGGCGCCCATGTCCGGACTAGTATCCCTCGCGCTCCAGACGCTTGCGCATCAGTTTGCGATGGCGGCGGACAGCCTCGGCCTGCTCTCTGGCCCGCTTCTCGGACGGTTTTTCATAGGATCGGCGAAGTTTCATCTCCCGAAAGATGCCTTCGCGCTGCATTTTCTTTTTCAGCGCCCTGAGCGCTTGATCGACATTGTTGTCACGAACGGTAACATGCACGGGTGCTCGGTGCTCCTTTTTGGCAGTGGCTGCGAGGGGCGGGTTTATAGCACGGAGGACGGGAATGCAGAAGGGCGGATCGGCATATGCCGGCCTCCTGCCCTCGGGGCGGGTGCATCGTGGCTGACCCGGAGAGCAGGGAGCTGTTGCGCGAGCGCGTGGTGGAGGCGGCATTGCCTCACATCGCCTTTGACGGCTGGACCATGGCCGCGCTGCGTGCGGGCGCGGGAGCCGCCGGCCTCGACGAAAGCGAGGCGGCGGTGCTTTTCCCTCGCGGGCCGATGGAAGCGATAGACGTGCATATGGCGCTTGCCGACCGGCGGATGATCGAAGAGGTGTCGGCGCTGGACCCCGCCCCGGCCGGCGCGGCGGCGACCGTCCGGGCTGCAGTTCGCGCGAGGCTGGAGCAGAACGCCCCGCACAGGGAGGCCATCCGGCGTGCGGCGGCGCGGCTGTCGCTGCCCCATAACGCGCCGCTGGCTCTCAGGTCCCTTTACCGGACGGTGGATGCCATCTGGCTGCTCGCGGACGACCGGAGCACGGACTTCAGCTACTACACCAAGCGCGCCACGCTGGCGGGCATATATGCGGCGGTCCTGCAGGTCTGGCTGAACGACCGGTCGGAGGGGCTGGAGGCCACCTGGGCATTCCTCGACCGCCGGCTCGAGGATGTGGCGCGCATCGCCAGGGCGCGGGCGCGGCTGCAGCGGTGCGGCGGGCGGCTGCCGCGCTTCCGGGCCTTTTCACCGCGTTTTCGGTGAGAGGCGTGTGACATGGCCCATCTTGCGGCCGGGCCGGACATCGCGTTTGCCGTACAGATGGAGGCAGGCTCCCGGCTCGGCGAGCAGTTCCGGCCAGGCATGAACCTCGTCTCCGAGCAGGTTGACCATCTCGGCATCGCTGTGCCGGGCCGGGTCCGCGAGCGGTAGCCCGGCGACGGCGCGGACGAACTGTTCGAACTGGTCGGTCCCGCAGGCATCCTGCGTCCAATGGCCCGAATTGTGGGGCCGCGGCGCAATCTCGTTCGCCAGCAGCCTGCCGTCGGGGGTGACGAAGAACTCGACAGCAAGCAGTCCGACGAGGTCGAGCGCTTCCGCCGCGCGCGCCGTCAGGGCCTGCGCTTCCGACGCCAGGGAAGCCGGAACCGGGGCCGGCACAGCGGTCCGTCTCAGGATGCCGTCGCGATGGTCGTTCCGTCCGACATCGAAGACGGCGATGGAACCGTCCGCACCCCGCGCTGCAATCGCCGAAACCTCGGACGAGAAATCGACGAAGGCTTCGACGATGCCGCGTTCGGCGCCGAACGCGCTCCAGACCGTCTCGGCGTCGAAATCCCTGTCCAGCCGGAATTGCCCCTTCCCGTCATAGCCGAGCCTCGCCGTCTTCAGGATGCCGGGGCAGGGCGCGCGCTTGAGGTCCTCGGCCGAGCGGACTTCGACCCAGGAAGACGTCTCCAGCCCGATATCGTTGAGGAAACGCTTCTCCACGGCGCGGTCCTGGCTGGTCCGCAGCGCCTCCCATCCGGGCCTGACCGGCACGCTCGCGGCCACCCGGGCCACGGCGTCGTGCGGGACGTTCTCGAACTCGAAGGTCGCCACGTCTATGGACGCTGCGAACGCATCCAGCGCTGCAAGGTCTGCGTAGTCCGCTATCGTGGCCGCCGCCGACACCTCGACCGCAGGACTCTCGGCCTCCGGGCAGTAGATGTGGCAGCGGTAGCCCAGGCGCGCAGCCGCAAGGGCCGTCATGCGCCCCAATTGGCCGCCGCCGAAAATACCGATAGCGCCGCCCGGAGGAATTGGGCTCATTCAGGAATTTCGGCGACCGCCGCAGTTTGCCGGTCCCGCCATTCCTGGAGTCTTCCCGCAAGGGCCTCGTCGGAAAGTGCAACGACGCCGGCGGCAAGCAACGCGGCATTGACCGCGCCGGCCTCGCCTATCGCGAGCGTGCCGACCGGCACTCCGGCAGGCATCTGCACGATGGAGAGCAGGCTGTCGAGGCCGGAAAGCGCCCGGCTCGGCATCGGCACGCCGAACACCGGCAGGATTGTCATGGAGGCCACCATGCCGGGCAGGTGCGCCGCGCCGCCGGCGCCCGCAATCACGGCCATCAGGCCGCGGTCGCGGGCCGAGCGGGCATAGCTGTACAGGCGGTCCGGCGTCCTGTGCGCGGAGACGATGCGCGCCTCATAGGGCAGTTCGAGCGCATCCAGCGTCTCCGCAGCCCGCTGGAGAACCCCCCAGTCCGACTGGCTGCCCATGACGATACCGATGCGGACGGCAGCCTCGCCCATGATTCAGCCCCTCTCATTGTCTGGAATCCGCAAGCGGCGCGCCGGCACCCGGAAAACCGCTCAGGCGATCAGGTCCGGATGGCCTTGCGCCTCCAGCCTCGCAATCATGTCCCGTAGCCACAACTTTCGTTTCTTCAGCCGCTGAACCTGCACTTGGTCGAATGGCACTTTTTCGGTGAGCGCGGCGATGGCGTAGTCGAGATCTGCATGTTCGGAACGCAACGCTTCGAGCCTTGCGGCCTTCGCGTCGTCTTCCGTCGGACTGGACATTCAACCTATGCTCCGTCTCTCTATCCACTATAGCAGAGGCGGTAGCGGTGAGCGAGATACGGCGCATTGGAATCCTCACGAGCGGCGGCGACTGCGCCGGGCTGAATGCTGCCGTCAGGGCTGTGACTCTGCACGCAAGCGGAAACCGCGGCTGGACGGTGATCGGCATCCAGAAGGGCACGCTCGGCCTGTTGTCGAGGCCCCTGCAATACGAGGTACTGGACCCGAACCGCTTTACCGGCGAGCTGCTTCGCCGGGGCGGAACGGTGCTGGGCACGACCAACAAGGGCGACGCCTTCGACTACCCGATGCCGGACGGCTCCAGGATCGACCGGTCGGAGGAGATCATCGAGGGCTACCGGCAGCTCGGGCTGGACGCGCTGATCGGAATCGGCGGCGACGGGAGCTTTGCGATCCTGCGCCGGCTGGCCCAGCAGGGCGGCATCCGCCT